>CAYZUL010000014.1:0-52154 GCA_964481895.1 uncultured Nitrospirota bacterium
CATCTCTTTCACATTAACAGAATAATCCCGAGACCAGCTCATATAGGTCATATCCCCCTCCTTAATAAATCTAATAATACAAGGAAAATCGCACTTAAGCTATTACATATTGACAGGGGATGTCAAGACCACTGACCAAAAACTGACTAAAAAAGGTCTGATGCCGGCCAATGGTATTTTCCCCTTAAGAGATTCTACTTCCTGCATAAGCAATATACCCGGACAATCATTAAAGTCTTGCAGCTTTTGGGCGATTGAAATATAATTCCCTGAAAGTCTAGATCCACAAGAAGAGACAAGTAATAATCATGTCAAAAATTAACGAATTGGACAATAAATAGAAAATGACGGACCGAAATCAAAAACTTGAACTCACATGGATAGGCAAGGATGAGCAGCCGAGGCTGGAACCGCGGATTCTGATTGAAGATCCGGAGAGGTCTTATTCTTACCAACCACCCCCTGCCCCCTCCTTAACCAAGGAGGGGAGTTTAAATAGTTTCAAAAGCTCCCCTCCTATTTTAGGAGGGGATGAAGGGGTGGTAAATAATTATACTGGCAATATGCTCATTCATGGTGATAATCTTCTTGCCCTCAAAGCGCTTGAGCAGGACTTTGCAGGTAAGATAAAGTGTATCTACATTGACCCGCCATATAATACCGGCAATGCCTTTGAGCATTATGACGACGGGCTGGAGCATTCAATATGGCTGAGCCTGATGAAGCCGAGGATTGAGATGCTGCACAGGTTGTTGAGCAATGACGGAACGCTCTGGATTTCCATAGATGACGATGAGTCCCACTACCTAAAGGTGTTGTGTGATGAGGTTTTTGGAAGAAAGAACTTTGTGAATAATGTTATCTGGGAAAAGAAAACAGCACCACAAGCAAATTCTCTGTGGTTCACTGATAGTCATGATCATATTTTGGTATTTGCTAAGAACAAAGAAATTTGGCGTCCAAACTTAATGCCAAGAACAGATGAGCAAAATGCACGGTACAATAGAAGTGATGATCCGAGAGGCCTATATACACCAGATAATTTTACAATCAGTTTAACAGGAGGAGCCAGAGGTGCACAATATGCAAAAACAGGTAAAAGCAATAACATATACGAAATTACTCTACCCTCAGGCAGAAAAGTTTTGCCACCAAAAGGGAGGTGCTGGTTAGTAAGAGAAGAACGATATTTCGAACTACTCGCTGATAATATGATTGTCTTCGCTAAAGATGGGGATGGGGTACCAATGATTAAAAGATTTTTGAAGGATGTGCAAGATGGCACTGTTCCATTAACAGTCTGGCATCACAAAGATGTAGGTGGAAATACTGAAGCCAAGCGTGAAGTTGCAAATTTCAATAGTGAAAGTATTTTCGCAACACCCAAACCGGAAAGGCTTATCAAGCGGGTACTCGAATTAGGGACAAACCCCGGTGATTGGGTACTCGATTCATTCCTCGGTTCCGGCACAACTGCTGCTGTGGCCCACAAGATGAACCGTAGATGGATCGGCATTGAGCTTGGCGAGCACTGCCATACCCACTGCCTGCCGCGATTAAAAAAGGTCGTTGACGGCACAGATGAAGGCGGTATATCTAAGGCAGTAAACTGGCTGGGCGGGGGTGGTTTTAAATACTATTACCTTGCCCCAAGCCTGCTTAAAGAGGACAAACACGGCAACTGGATTATTGACGAGCAATACAATGCCGACATGCTTGCGGCTGCTATGGCAAAGCACGAGGGCTTTAAATACAGCCCTGATGAGACTGTTTACTGGAAACAGGGCAAATCAACGGAAAAGGATTATATCTTCACTACCACCAATTTTGTTACTGTGGAGTTCCTTGATAAAATCCATGAGGAGATGCAACCCGATGAAAGCCTATTGATATGCTGCAAATCCTTCCAGCGGGCTTGTGAAAACAGGGAACCAAATATCACTATCAAAAAGATTCCCAAAATGCTTTTAGGACGCTGCGAATTCGGGAAAGAGGATTACAGTCTGAATATTGTGAACATGCCTGTGGAGGAGAATGAGCAGAATCAAACCACCCCTAACCCCTCCTTCTCCAAGGAGGGGAGTTCAGAAGGTAGTGGACATATAAACGATGACACGGCTAAAAGGCCGAAGGGCAAGAAAGCTCCCCTCCTATTTTAGGAGGGGATAAAGGGGTGGTAATTGGATAAATGATAGATAAAATCCACAACATAATCGCTTTAAGAGATAACAGAAAAAAACTTAGAAACAGCCTCACTCCTGCTGAGGCAAAATTATGGACCCTTCTGAAAAACAGTCAATTGGAAAATAAAAAATTCAGAAGGCAGCACAGCGTTGGCCCCTATGTATTAGATTTCTATTGTCCTTCTGAAAAGTTGTGTATCGAGCTGGATGGCGAAGGGCATTATAATGGAGCGAGTTTTGAATATGATTCGGCAAGGACTGAATATCTGAACAGTTTGAATATCAAGGTAATACGATTTGAGAATAAAGATGTTTTTGAAAATACAGAAGGGGTATTGGAGGAAATAAAAAGAAATTTTAAACCAACCCCTCCTTAACTAAGGAGGGGAGTTAAAACAAATGAACCCTATAGCCAATTCCATAAAAAATCGTTTAAGCCTTCGTCAGCCTCAAGCAGAGAGCCTGAATATTTTGGCAAACATCATAGACAAATTAACCCTTCAGAAAGATCCACACCTTGATAAGGAGGGGATACAGGAGCAGTCGAATGCTGCACTTGAAATAGTCAAAAGCGCCTACCCTACCTGCACCGATTTTGAGAGAAACTTCCCGTCAATCTGTTTTGCATTGGCAACTGGTGTAGGCAAAACCCGGTTGATGGGCGCTTTTGTGGCATATCTCTATCTGGCAAAGGGCATCAAAAACTTTTTTGTCCTTGCCCCTAACCTCACCATCTACAATAAGCTGATTGAGGACTTCTCCAATACTACCCATCCGAAATATGTCTTTCAGGGCATTGGTGAGTTTGTCCATAACAATCCAGTCATCATCACCGGCGACAACTACAACTCAATAGGTGAACTCTACAGGGAGCAGGAGATAAGAATTAATATCTTCAACATCTCCAAGGTAAACTCGGAGATGAGAGGCGGCAGGCTCCCGCGCATTAAAAGACTGTCGGAGTATCTTGGAGATTCGTATTTTAATTATCTCTCCAATCTTGACGACCTTGTATTACTCATGGACGAGTCCCACCACTACCGCGCAGACAGGGGCATGGATGTCATAAACGAATTAAAACCGATTTTGGGACTGGAACTGACTGCAACGCCGCAGGTTGAGAGGAGCGGCGGTGCAATCAAGTTTAAGAATGTGGTCTATGAATATTCCCTTGCAAAAGCTATTCGGGACGGCTTTGTAAAAGAACCTGCCGTAGCAACGCGGAAGGATTTTGACCCGTCTCAATATAATCTTGTGGACCTAGACAGAATAAAACTCGAAGACGGCATCCGTATCCATGAGGACACTAAAGTGGCTTTAGATATTTTTTCAAGGGATAATAAAATGGTTCCTGTAAAACCTTTTGTGCTTGTAGTTGCAAAAGACACTGAACATGCGCGCAAGTTAAAAGAGCTGATAGTATCCAACGCCTTTTTTGAAGGACATTACGCTGATAAGGTAATGGAAATACATTCCAATCAGACGGGCGAGGAAAAGGATGAAAATATTGCACAGCTTTTGACTCTTGAAAATCCTGACAACAAAATTGAAATTGTTATTCATGTAAATATGCTTAAGGAAGGATGGGACGTCACCAACCTTTATACTATAATCCCTCTCAGAACCGCCGCTTCGACTACGCTTCGGGAGCAGACAATCGGCAGGGGGCTTAGACTGCCATACGGCAAACGGACAGGTCATGACAAGGCGGACAAACTCACCATTGTTGCCCATGACAAATTTCAAGAGATTATAGAAGAGGCGAACAAGCCTGATTCCATTATTAGAAAAGAAAACATTATTACTATTAACGAGCAAGAATTAAGCCTGCCTAAAGAGGTTATTACTGCCACTTCTACAGTTGAGCAAAAAATTGATGAACGGCAAAAAATAATTGATTCCATTGCAGAACCGGCGGAGAAACAAAAAGCACAGATAAGCCTTGAAGTTCAGAAAATCATTCTATCTACCTTACCGGAACTGAACAGCAAAGTTGTTAATATCAATGAATTGAAGAAAGAAGAAATCAAACAGATTGCCGTTGAGAAAATCAAAGAAAAGATCGCAAGCGCCCCGCAGCAGGCGCTGTATGCAGCGGAAATGATAAGAGAGGCAGAGTTGGCTTATGAGGCAGTGGTAGACGAGTTTACCGCCAATATCATAGAAATTCCGAGAATCCACATTCAGCAGTCTAACGATGTGAAATCAGGCTTTATGGATTTTAACCTTGATGCCAAGAGCCTCAATTACCAGCCGGTGTCAGAAGAAATTCTTATCAAAAAACTAAGAGAACAAGAAAACAATATTGATATTGTTATCGGCAAGGGCAGGATTGTTATTGATACGCCGGAAAGGATTATTGTAAATGAGCTTATAAATCACCCCGAAATAGATTACGATGAGCAGGCAAATTTATTGTTTAAACTGGCGGGCCAGGCAGTGGAAAGGTTCAGGTCATACCTCAATGACAACGATTTGATGAATGCAATCCAATACCACAAAAAGGAGATCTGCGAATATATATATTCTCAAATGGTGGAGCATTTTTACTGTGAAGCACCGGTTTTTGAAAAACCGATTGTAATACCCTTTACCAAGATTGAGGAGCATAACCTTTTAAAGTACACAAAAGATGACATCCACCATTTCACCGATACCATAACCCCAACAAATGCCATTCCGGGCAAGGTCTTCGGCGGTTTTAGAAAGGCATGTCATAACCTGTATAAGTTTGCCTCAAAGACTGAAAAGGACTTTGCAATCATTTTGGAAAATGATAAAGCTGTCTTGAAATGGCTAAGACCGGCGCAGCGGCAATTTCATATCTATTGGAAGCATAACTCCAAACTGTATCATCCCGACTTTGTCGTTGAAACACAAGAGGCTGTTTACATTGTTGAGACGAAAAAAGAAGGCGACATTGAAACTTCCGATGTTCAGGAGAAATCAGAAGCCGCATTACAATATTGCAAACATGCGACAGACTTCACATCCCAAAACAGCGGCAAGCCGTGGAAATATATCTTAATTCCGCATAATACCGTGCAGGTAAATATGAGCTTTGATTATTTGGTGAAAGGTTTTGAGCAAAAATAAATAATGAAAGAAACACAAGAAAAATCCATTGACGAGATATTCGCCGAAGGGACTTTAATTGATAAGGCGCTAAAGCAGGCGGTTCGTGAGGCCATATTACAGCACAAACGAGCAGGAAACCCTATAGTCGTCTGGCGCAACGGCAAGATTGTTTGGCTTAAGCCGGAAGAGATTATTTAATATAAGTAGCGGGTGCGGCACTAAAAGATATGCTATCCTTACCCGCAAGAGGCAGAAAGGCGAATAGAACGGATAATTGCTAAGTTACAGGGAAAGAAAAGGTATTAAAACGCGCTCTTCGATGAGTACTTTTTTGACTCATTCTTTATTAGAAAAGATTATTTCTTCGGAAGCACCAGATTCTGGCTGCAATACTACATTCGAGATCTCATGCCGAGGTAAATCCCTCCAGGTAGCTGTGCAATGATATTGCACCTTTAATTTATATGAAATCTGGATTATAATGCTTTTAAATTCCAGAGAAAGGAGGACACATATGGGGATTGCAATTAAAAGATCAAAGATGCATTCCTATATTACCCGTAAGAAAGGGGTTTGCGGCGGAAGAAGTATAATTGACGGAACAAGAATATCCGTGTGGGGTATAATCACATGGTATAAAAGTGGTATGTCAATAGAGGAGATACTCAAAGGATATCCACATTTAACTCCTGCGCAAGTTTATGATGCCTTTTCGTATTATTATGATAATCAGGAGGAGATAGAGAGGGATATAGCAGCGAATGAAGAGGATTACGTAAGAGGGACACGGAAATTATAATGAGGCTTTATCTTGATGAAGATGTTCATGAAGATATTGTGCAATGGCCTTAAGATTGAGAGGATACGACGTTAAGACAACTAAAGAGGCTGACAATAAGGGATTGGCTGACATAGACCAGCTCAGGCATGCAGCATCGGAAGATAGGATTATCATTAGCTGTAATATCGCCGATTTTAACAGGCTTCATTTCGAATGTATCAAAAAAGGTATCGGACATAGCGGCATTATCCTTACTAAGCAACTACCGATAGGAACAATTATTAAGGCGCTTTTAAAACTACTTTCTGATATAAGAATTAAAGATATCAGAAACAATTTAATTTGGTTAAGTGATTGGATTAAATAATTAAAGTAGCATTCAAAATAATAAGGAGGCGAATATAAGAGTAACTCGTCAAAAGGGTCTGATAATATGCGATCCTAACATCTTAAACGGCAAGCCTATTGTTAAAGGTACCATAATATCTGTAGCCCTAATACTTAAAAATATCGCCTCCGGTATAACCAAAGAAGATATCCTGCGCGGTTATCCAACGCTCACAAAGGAGGGCCTGGATACTGCATTGGATTTTGCAGCAAGGCAATAATTGAATAGCCGCTTAAGAAACAGCAGATAGCCGCTTAATCTGCGACAGCACATAACTCCTTATCTCCTTCACCTTCGGCAGAGGAGAAAGGAGTTCTCCCTCTTTCATTAAGGGATTAAGAAGATCCTCAAGCTCACCGCCACATTTGCACAGTTCTGGTTTTTCATTGAAGGGAACAAGATAATAGCTATGGCAATCCCTGCATCTTAATACAGACTTTGACCCGGACATCTTCCCCCTCTTGGCAATAGGCTTTCCTTCTACCTCCATGATATCCATGGCAAAATCGATCACAGGCGCATTGCTGATGGATGTGCCTATACCGTAGGCGTCTACAAGGGGGTTAAGTTCTGGTATATTCTCCTCGTCAATCCCGCCGCTTACAAATATCTTTACATCCTTATATCCCCTTAAATCAAGCTCCCATCGCACTTCTTCAATAATCCTCTTGAAACTCCCGCGTCTTGATGCAGGGGTATCAAGCCTGATCCCAAAAAGATCTGGCCCCATGGCCTCTGCCACCCTGAGTGCCTCAAACTTCTCATCATTAAATGTATCTATGAGGGCGACCCTTTTGACCTTCTTGTCTACTACCTCGTGAAATGCCTTTATAGCTGTCACTGTATCGCCAAGCATGATGATCAGGGCATGGGGCATGGTTCCGGAAGGATCTTCTCCGATCAGCTCTGCCGACTTTATTACCGCCACACCATCACACCCCCCCAGATAGGCAGCCCTCTCTATCATAGGCGCAAGGGCCGGGTGCATCCGCCTTGCTCCGAAGCTTATCACGCCTCTATCGCCGGCCAGCCTCTTGCATCTTGCTGCCTTTGTTGCAATACCTGAGGCCTGACAGATTAGGCCGAGGAGGGCCGTCTCATATACACAAAATTGCGAATACATCCCCTCTATCTCAATGACAGGCTGATAGGGGAAGAAGATAGTCCCCTCGTTCATGGCCCTGACATTTACCCTTATCCCGGAGAGGAGATTCGCAGCCTCTTCAATGCCCGCGAGGACACCCCACTCCCAGTTATCAGGGAGGGTCTTGGCAATAAATTCCGCCTTTACCCATTTGTCAATGCCTTTAGCCTTAAGGACCTCCATAGTCCTGGCAAAATAGACATCAGTTATTTTCCCCTCTTTTATATCCTTTGGATCGGCTGTATGGAACATCATATTTTTTCCTCCGGGATATTGTCTGCCTGTCTCAGGCAGCCTCGGAGAGTCCTGAGAAGACTATCCTCTTTGCGCCTGCCAAGGTCATATCATCTATCGCCTTTTTGCTGTCACCGGGATTTACATCCACGCCCCTTGAACAATCCTCAAGGAAAAAGACTGAAAATCCCTCCTTAAGGGCATCCAGAACGGTATGTTTCACACAATAGTCTGTGGCAAGGCCCCCGATATATAGCGTCTTAATTTCTCTCTTTTTTAATTCTGCTGTGAGATTTGTTCCCTGAAAGCCTGAATAGGCCTCATCCTTCGGGCTTGCACCTTTTGATATAATCCTCACATCCCCTGATATATCAAGCCCTGGATGGAATTGTGCCCCGCTTGTCCCCTGAACACAGTGGGGGGGCCAGATCCCGCCATTCTCCTTAAAAGAGTTATGGTCATTCGGATGCCAGTCCCTTGTTACAAAGATAGGCGCATTCTCTTCCCTGAATCTTTTAATATAAGCGTTCAGGACAGGGACCACCTTATCGCCATCTGCAACAGGCAACGCGCCTCCCGGGCAAAAATCGTTTTGGACATCTACAATGATCAGGGCGGCATCAGAAAGAATACCCCTCATACTGCCCACCTCCTTGGAGGGAATCATCTATAAGTTAGATTATATATGCTTTTCGATATGCGGGCAATGTTTGTGCCGCTTACTAAGGGTAAATATTGGACAATCGCATTAGCTAGATGTAATATGTTGAGGTTTCCTAATTAGAAGGGAGTCTCCAAATGAAACTCCGTGACCTTGGCAGTCAAACATCCTGGTGCCTTTTCCATTTCAAGTGCTCATCCGTGGCAATCATGGGACTGCTTCTGTTCCTGGCATTTTTCCATGCCTGCTCAAATAAGGCTGAAGTAACACCAAAGAAGAAGGGCGCTGACCCGGGTAACGGCGTTCCTGTAATTGTGACCAGCGCCATAGAAAAGACGGTACCAGTGCAACTGACTGCGATAGGGAACGTACAGGCATACTCCACTGTCACCGTCAAGGCCCAGGTCGGAGGCGAACTGATCCGTGTCCAGTTCCAGGAGGGTCAGGATGTAAAACAGGGAGACCCCCTCTTCCGGATCGATCCCCGTCCTTTTAAGTCGGAGTTGAAGCAGGCAGAAGCCAACCTCAAAAAGGATGCAATCCAGGCGGACAACGCCAGTAAAGACACCAAGCGTTATGCTGATCTGTTCAAAGAGGGCCTGGTAACACAGCAGCAGTACGATCAGATCCGCGCCAATGCGGAGGCCCTGAATGCGGCAGTGCGTGCTGACCAGGCCGATGTGGAAAACGCCCGGCTTCAGCTTGCGTATAGTTCCATCCGATCCCCGATCAACGGGCGCACCGGAAACCTCATGGTTCACGCAGGGAATCTTGTGAAGGCCAATGACACCTCCCCGCTTGTAACCATAAATCAGATAAGCCCGATCTATGTCGCCTTTTCCGTTCCGCAGCAGAACCTGCCGGAGATCAAGAAGTACATGGCAGCCGGCAAACTAAAGACCGAGGCGATCATACCCAAGAGCGATGGCCCGCCCTCCCAGGGGACTCTAAGCTTCGTAGACAACGCGGTCGATCCGGCCACGGGGACCATCCTCCTCAAGGCAACCTTTCCAAACAAGGATAAGGCCCTCTGGCCTGGCCAGTTTGTCAACGTGGTTTTGACGCTGACCTTGCAATCAAACGCCATAGTAGTCCCCTCCCAGGCCGTCCAGTCTGGGCAGCAGGACCAGTATCTCTTTATTGTCAAGCCGGACCTGACAGTGGAGTCCCGTCCCGTTATAGTAGGACGGGAGATCGACCAGGATGCGATTATCGAGGAGGGGGTCCGGCCCGGTGAAAACGTAGTGACCGACGGCCAGATCCGCCTCTCCCCTGGCGCTAAGGTGCAAATCAAGAGTCCCCCCTCAGCTACGGCCTCTGGAGATGTTCGTCCATGAACATCCCGGAGCTTTTTATACGCAGGCCTGTTATGACAACGCTGGTCATGCTGGGCATCCTTCTCTTCGGCATCATGGGGTTCAGGCTCCTGCCCGTGAGCGAACTGCCTAATGTGGACTTTCCGACGATCCAGGTCTCCGCCACGCTTCCGGGTGCGAACCCCGACACCATGGCCGCGGCAGTGGCGACTCCATTAGAACGGCAATTTACCACCATCGCCGGGGTGGATTCCATGACCTCGACTAGCGCCCAGGGCCTTACCTCGATCACAATCCAGTTCAGCCTCGAGCGGAACATCGATGCGGCCGCCCAGGACGTTCAGGCGGCCATTGCCAAGGCGCAATCGCAACTGCCGCCGGGGATGCCGACCCCGCCCTCCTACCAGAAGGTGAACCCGGCTGACCAGCCGATCCTTTTTCTTGCACTCAGCTCACCTACCCTGCCGCTCTATACTGTAGACGAGTACGCGCAGACCCTTCTGGCCCAACGGATCTCCACGGTCAGCGGTGTGGCCCAAGTGCAGGTTTTCGGGGCACAGAAGTATGCCGTGCGGGTTCAGCTCGACCCGAATGCCCTTGCCTCCCGGGGCATAGGGATCGATGAGGTCGGGAGGGCAGTTGCCCAGGGTAACGTGAACCTTCCCACTGGAACCCTTTACGGGTCAAACCAGGCCTTCAGTGTGCAGGCTACAGGACAGCTTACCAATGCCTCTGCCTACCGCCCCCTCATTGTGGCATACAGGAACGGCGCACCGGTCCGCCTTGAGCAGTTAGGCCGTGTGATCGACGGCGTCCAGAACAACAAGGTCGCGAGCTGGTATAACAACACACGGGCCATAGTCCTGGCAATCCAGCGACAACCGGGGACCAACACTGTCCAGGTCGTTGACTCGATCCGGAAGCTCCTTCCGATATTTAAGGCAGAGCTCCCCGCCTCGGTGAACCTGGCCATCCTCTACGACCGTTCAATCTCGATCCGAGATTCGGTTCGCGATGTCGAATTCACCCTGATGCTAACAGTCTTCCTGGTTGTCCTTGTGATTTTTATTTTTCTACGGAATATCTCTGCCACGATTATTCCAAGCCTGGCGGTGCCGATGTCGATAGTCGGCACCTTTGCGGTCATGTATCTTCTCGGCTACACCATAGATAATCTTTCGCTGATGGCCCTGACCCTCTCTGTGGGGTTTGTTGTGGACGACGCGATAGTAATGCTGGAGAACATCGTCCGTCACATGGAGAAAGGAGAAGGACGCCTCGAGGCGGCGCTCAAGGGCTCCAGGGAGATCGGGTTTACCATCCTCTCAATGACATTATCGCTGGCAGCAGTTTTTATCCCTGTCCTCTTCATGGGGGGTGTCGTTGGGCGGCTCCTCTACGAGTTCGCTGTCACCATCGGCACTGCAGTGCTGATATCCGGAGTTGTCTCTTTGACCTTGACACCAATGGCCTGCAGCCGCTTCCTCCGCCCGCAAGGGGAATCCCATGGCCGCCTCTATGCCTTCTCCGAGCGGATCTTCAAAGGCATGCTCCGCCTGTATGACCGGAGCCTGAGGCGCGTTCTTCAACACCCCCGGATTACCATGGGGGTCCTCTTGCTCACGCTGGTCCTCACAGGGTATCTGTTCTGGGTCATTCCAAAAGGATTCATCCCTAATGCGGATTCCGGGAGGATCTTCGGTTTCACCGAGGCGTCTCAGGATATCTCCTTTGAGGCGATGAAGCAGCATCAGCAGGCAGTTGCCGACATAGTCCGTCAGGACCCTTATGTGGATTCCTTCATGTCTTCGATAGGCGCGGGAGGTTCGAATATCGCCCAGAATGCAGGCCGGGTTTTCCTTACCCTGAAACCGCGCTCCGAGCGCCCCGGCATAGATGAGGTGATCCAGGAGCTTCGGCCCAGGCTGACAGGTATTCCCGGGATCAACGTCTACCTGCAGAACCTCCCGACCATCCGGATCGGCGGGCAGCTCACAAAGGCCGTATATCAGTACACCCTGCAGGATGCCGATCTTGAAGAACTGTATCACTGGGCACCCATTCTCCTTGATAAGATACGCGAGATCCCGGGGTTTCAGGACGTCAACTCCGATCTGCAGATCGCGAGCCCTCAGGTCATTGTCGATATAGACCGGGACAAGGCCTCTTCTTTGGGCGTCACAGCAGGTCAGATTGAGAGCGCCCTAAGCGATGCCTACGGTTCCAGGCAGGTCTCTACGATCTACACACCGTCGAATGAATACTGGGTTATCATGGAATTGGAGCCCCGCTACCAATCAGACCCGGCGGCCCTCTCCATGCTCTACATCCGCTCCTCCAACGGGCGCCTCGTTCCCTTAAGCGCCGTCGCGAAATTGACCCGCGGGGTCGGCCCCCTCACGGTCAACCACCTGGGGCAACTCCCTTCGGTAACCATCTCCTTTAATCTCAGGCCCGGCATCGCACTGGGCGATGCCGTAACCGCAGTTCAAAACCTCCAGCAAGAGATGCGCATACCTGCCACCCTGAGTACGGGTTTTCAGGGGGCGGCCCAGGCATTTCAGTCGTCGCTGCAAGGTCAGGGAATCCTATTGTTGGTCGCAATCCTCGTCATTTACCTGGTGCTGGGGATCTTGTACGAAAGCTTCATTCATCCACTGACTATCCTCTCCGGTCTTCCCTCGGCGGGGGTAGGGGCGCTCCTGACACTGATCCTCTTCCGCATGGAACTGAATATCTATGGATTCGTTGGTGTCATCATGCTGGTTGGGATCGTAAAGAAAAACGCCATCATGATGATCGATTTCGCGCTCGATGCAGAACGTAACGGAAAGAGCCCTGCCGATGCAATCTATCAGGGGGCGCTCCTCCGGTTCCGCCCGATCATGATGACAACGATGGCGGCCCTGATGGGAACGCTCCCGATCGCCCTTGGCCTTGGAGCCGGGGCCGAAACGCGCCGCCCCCTGGGCCTCGCCGTGGTCGGAGGCCTTTTGTTTTCTCAGCTCCTGACCCTCTACATCACACCGGTCGTATATCTTTATCTGGAATCCTTCCAGAAAAAACTGGCCGGACGGCGATCAGATCCTATTGTTAAAACTACAGAGTAGAAATCCATCGGGCAAGCCTGCGGTGTTTTTACAATGCACTAAGTCCGTGTACTTCGGTGTCTTACATTCACCCGCGCCTAAGGGCGTGCTGATAAAAAACGCTACAATTTATCGTTGCAGCTAACTATCAAACAATTTGTATAAAGGAATTAAACAGGGAGACAGCTGAAAGTTATTAGTAGCATTTAATGCTACTATTATGCTATCATATTTTAAATGCAATTAACGCACTGATGACATGAAAAGAATTCTCATTGATACCAATGCCTATGCAGCCTTCAAGCGGGATGATATTACTGCTGTAAATGTAATCAGGACGTCTGCGTATATCGGTATTAACATTGTTGTCCTGGGGGAACTTTACAGCGGTTTTAAGGGAGGAAGCCGGGAAACCAGAAACAAAAAAGAATTTATACAGTTTCTTGATTCTCCAAGGGTGGATACAATCTTAATGGACGAAGAAACAGCAGAGTTTTATGCAAAGATATACTGGGATTTAAAGAAGAAGGGAAGGCCTATACCAAGCAATGATATATGGGTTGCGGCTTCAGCAATGAGATATGGTTTGGCACTTTTTACTTATGATGAACATTTCAAGAGTATAGATGGGCTCCTTATGCATGAAGTAAGTTAGGAAACGGGGGTGAAAATGCCGGTAATGACAATCAGAGGACTAGATGAGATTACAATGAAGGCTTTAAAAGAAAAAGCAAAGCATGACGGGACAAGCATAAATGCCGCATTGTTGAAGATCATCCGGAAAGACCTCGGACTCGAAAAAAGGAAACGTATTGTTGTTTATGACGATCTTGACCATTTGGCTGGAACGTGGGATAAGAGGGATTCTACGGAATTTCAGAAGAACGTAGAAGACTTTGAAAAAATAGATCAAAAAATGTGGGAATGAAACGGGCTATTGAAGAATCCTTTCCTATCGTTGAGATAAACAGGCTTGCAGTGCCGGGGCAGAAGATGTGGATATTATCTATACCTTCTGGGTGAAATCTGCGATCTGCACAAATTCCAGATGCGGGAAGGAAGTCCAGCTCTTTTCCGACTACATCATATCCCAGAAGCGATTGATCCGCCGACTTGATTACAAGAGAGGAGAAAGGATATACTGTCGCCCTCACAAGGAAAGATAGTCAATGTCAAGGAAGTCGACTTGGCTAACTGGAGAGACAGGAGATTTTAATTAAATGATCCTATTTACCGACATATGGAAGGCGTTAATACTTGGGATCGTAGAGGGGATCACGGAGTTCCTGCCTGTCTCGTCTACCGGTCACCTTATACTGGCCGGCAGTCTGCTCTCTTTTGCCGGGGAGAGGGCAAAGGTCTTTGATATATTCATCCAGCTTGGGGCTATCTTGGCGGTAGTCTGGATATACAGAGAAAAACTCGTTTCTGTCATCCGAAATCTTGGATCAGAAGATTCAAGAAAATTTACAGGCAATCTATTTACTGCATTCTTGCCGGCAGCGATAATCGGTCTTTTAATACATTCATGGATAAAGGCATACCTGTTTAATAATCTTACTGTTGTGGCCGCATTGATTTTAGGCGGCATATTAATATTAATAATTGAGAAAAAGATCAAAAACCCAAAGATATCAGAATTAGATAGTATGTCTCCCCGCCTGGCACTAGGCGTGGGTTTGGCCCAGGTCTTGTCTCTCTTTCCGGGGATCTCGAGGTCCGGGGCTACAATCATGGGGGGATTGGTCCTGGGACTTGATAGAAAAACAGCAACAGAATTTTCATTCTTCCTTGCGATACCTACCATGTTTGCCGCTACATTATATGACCTCTTAAAGGGCATAAAGCATCTGGGGATACCGGACTCGCCTGTCTTTGCTGCCGGTTTTATCATATCTTTTATATCTGCCCTCTTTGTAATTAAGACATTTCTAAGATTTGTTGCAAGGCACGACTTCACTATATTTGCATATTACCGTATCATCTTTGGACTTTTAATCCTGTTGCTGATTTAGAAATTAACTCGTTTTATGCCCATAAAGTGCTCATTCTTCTGACTAATACTAGAATTGACAGGGCACACAGATATTTCTTCTTCTCGATAAGGATCTTAGCAGCCCTTGTCCTGACAGGTATAGGTTTTAATGCACTATCCCGGAAATCGGTCTTTTGGAAGGTAAGGGTGGAAGATCAGGGAAAATATGGGAAGCACTCCCTTTGGTTCTCCCACAAGAAAGGTGATATTGCAAGACCCTTTATTCTCTTTTCAAGTGGTTTTTATCCTTTTTATTCTCCTCTACCAGTTACTAGTCTAGATGCATTGCCCCCATTGCTTGTGAAGTTAACATTTGCATTAAAAGATCCTATGGAGGTAGGGCTGAAGCGAATGACCAAAGACTTACTTACCCCGGCAGGAATGCTAAAAGAATTGGTGTTAATTTCACCCCCAGGCCCAATGCTAAATGGGGCATTGCTGACAGTGACTGTGCCTTCCAATGTTCCAGTCCCAGTATTAGAAACAAGATAAATTGTTGACCTCAACTCTCCAACAGGGACAATACCAAAATCTACAGGGCCCTCAGGAAAAACAGATAGATGAGGATTTGCGCTTGTTGTAAAGTTGATAACAAAAAGGATACTTCCACCCTCAGTTAAAGTTTGGGTTACAGATGGAGTGATGCTTGTAAAGATTGCTCCAGCAGGACCCCCTGATATATACGTGATTGTATAAGTTCCAGCTGGCATTCCTATAGCCGTTGCAGGCATAGAATTACCACTAAAGATCGATGGTCCATTGGCAATGAAATTGAGTGGGCCTGTCCACTCGGTAAGCGCACCATCCAGGCGCGCCTTAACATCGATTGTGCCGGTGATGACAGAGGAAATACCGCTTCCTGTAACCTGCCTGATAGTATTGCCCCCATTGCTAGCGAAGCTGACATTAGCACCGAAAGACCCTACTGCTGAGGGATTAAATTGAACAACAAGTGACTTGCTTTGTCCGGCTGGAATATTAAAAGTGCTACCAGGTTGTATTTCTCCTCCAGTACCAACGCTGAACGGGGCTGATGTGCTAACCGTGCCTGTCAAGGTACCGCTGCCCATATTCCACACAGCGTAAACACGCGATGAAACCTGACCAATGGTAACGCTTCCGAAGTCTACAGGGGTGTTGGGTACAACAGAAAGAACAGGAGTTGTTTGGATTGTGAAGTTTACGACAAAAGTTATAGATCCTCCGGCACTCAACGTCTGAGTGGATGAATTATTGATGCCCGTGAAAGTAGAACCGGATGGTCCTCCAGATAAATATGTTAGCGTGTACGTTCCTGCAGGTGCAGAGAATGTAACAGGTACAGAAGTCCCGTTAAGGTTGACCGGTCCTGAAATCGTATAGTTAACAGTACCTGACCATGCAGATCCATCAAGCGCAGATAGAACGTTTATTGTACCTGTAGTGCTAGATAATATACTGATCGTGATCCCTTTTGATGCTGTGCCACCTTTGCCATCTGAGACAGTACAAGTTACCGTGTAATTCCCGGCTATTGCTGGCGCTATCCATGTAGCAATTGGACTCGTGTCCGGCCCAGAAATTGTACCGCCAGTATGCGTCCATGAGTAAGTTAAAGCATCACCATCAGGATCTAAGACATTACAAGTCGCTGTTGAAGAACCACCCACAACAACTAAAGAAGGTGTTATTGATACCGCCGATATTACAGG
This sequence comes from uncultured Nitrospirota bacterium, assembly GCA_964481895.1. Classification (GTDB taxonomy): domain Bacteria; phylum Nitrospirota; class Nitrospiria; order JACRHA01; family JACRHA01; genus JACRHA01. Next base: position 16,601 of record CAYZUL010000014.1, read on the forward strand.
ATTTTGATTTGCTACTAGTTTCTGGAGAAATGTTTCTTTTGCAACAGTTTGATTTGCTTGCACGGTAACATTATCAATTTGGGTACCATAACCTTCTTTTGAAAATACAAGGTCATGTATACCTTCATTTACATTAAGTTCTATAGATCCGTCTGGAGAAGAAGTAGTTTGGCTATCTGAAAGACGTTGAGTATTGGTATCGTAACTTCTTATAAAGACCCCATTTAAAATATCACCATTTGCGGCATCTCTAACCCAATTTATAATTTTACCTACTGGCTCGAGTGGGTCATACGGTTTTAGAGTAAAGTTAACTTCCCACACCTGCTCGGGTAAAATTGTAATAGTCTTTGGTTCTGGCAAATGATATTGTAGTGATTCAACCGATATAATATATTCAGTTGATTGCCCATATATCGGAATATTATTTAAGAACATATAAGATCCATCTTTTGTATGTGCTGACTCGACATGCGGAAAAAGATTAAGCTTAGTTGTATCTGGAACGGGATTACCATTGGTATCAGTAACACGTCCAAAAATTGAGGCATTATTATTTGGATTAGGTAATTCTTCTCGAGGTATTACAATAATTTCGCCTATTATACTTAGATTGTTTGGACGAATAATGTAAACATCGACATCACCGTCAGGGTTATACCCTTTCCCTCTTAAAGACCATTCTAATTCATCAAGTCTTAATTCTATACTAACTACAGACGAATCACCTAAGATTTGAAAACTTAGTTTAAATGCATCTATTATTTCTTTCTCAGCAACATAAAGTCTAAATTTTACGTAATCAATTCCCAGGTTTCCAACGGCTCTAATCAGGTCCCAAATTGTAAAAAGATCCTGTAATTTAACCGTTGCGAAATATTCTGCCCTATTTTCAATAAAAAATTTCCATAAATGGGCCGGTACTTGATTTTGAGATATTGGTATTCCCCTGTCCCTATATATAACTTCTTTCCATGATGTTAAAGTTGCAGAAATTGAAGACTCAACGGAAGCAGCTTTAGCTTCGGTAATGTGCTTGTTTAGATCACTGGATGAACTATTGATTATTTTTGGTACATAATTATCATCTTTATCATCTGATAACATATAAAAACCATCTATTCCATCAGAAACAAGTACTACTTTTATGCCCGATATAAAATTACCAGTCTGCAGATCAATTACTTGAATAGACACTGGTTGCCCAGTTGATAATGTAAAGCTGGCGATACCATTCGAATCAGTATGTGCCTCTAAAGATTGGATACTGCTGGTTGTGACTAGTGGATTAGTACTATCCCCGTCTCCTCCCCCGCCCCCGCATCCAGCCAAGAAAAGAAGGAATAAAAGGACCAAAGAGAGGAATCCTGAGAAATTTTTGTTAGTGTGCCTCATAGACTGAACCTTCTTTGCTAATATTGATAAGATTTAACTATACTGAATTGCTATTTCAATGCCTTCGCACATTCACAACCACCGTCCCAGCGATCTTGTCATGCCAGGCCTGATTATCCTTATCCTAGATGGCCCAGATATAACCGAGGCCAAGAAATAAACCGCTTACAAACTTTCCAATAATTTCCCGCAAAATCATCCTCGGTCTTCTCCACCACCTGCTCACCTAACAGTCGCTTCCCAAGGCATAACCCAAGGCTTAGATCCTCTTCTGCTCACGGAGACCTCGATCCTGATCAAGAAACTTTCCCCATTCCTCTGGATCTATATGTTTCCAGAGCTTACCGGCTAAGGCTGAATAAAAGTCAGATAAAGCTGATGCGAAAACCCCACACAGTTTTCATAGCCTTTCATTTTTTAAGCTCGTCTTCGATTTGTGTCAAGATCCACTTTTCTAATTCTCCATTACTTGGGGTCTCAATCTGATTGCCGGTGATGCCGCCGACGCTTATTATTCTTCTCCAGACTTTCGCGCTAGTTGTGTTCTCTGCGGTCTCTGATAGCTTAATTCTTATTTCGTCCGTCCAAGCTCCCGGAGATGCTCCAATAAAGGAAGCGGAAGTGATTCTGCCAATTAGTATTATACCTTTTTCTTTTTCTGGAAAAGGCCCCGGACTTTCGCGCCGTTTTGCCAAGTCTGTGGCGACCTTCAGTGTTGCATCCCAGGCCTTAGAATAGCTAACGTTAAAAACTCTTTCAAATCTCGGCTCACTAGTGCCAATGAACCCTGCAAGCGGGTGTTCTTGAATTCCGTCAGGATAAGTCTCGACGCGCTCCGTCGTTACCCCACCCGTTGCTATACATCCTGCTGAAAACAGCAAACTGATAATAGTAACACACTGCAATAATTTAGATTTTCTCATTTTTTCTCCTCAATATTGTCCTATAGCATTCCTTTTGTACTCAATAGATATTACTTATATCTCCTTTTATAACAAAATTGAAATCTCTCATATCTTTCCTCCTCTTGTATTTCCTACTAATGTAGAATTTTTTATTATAGAAATAGATTGAATTGATAGTGCTAAAGTAAACATATCGATACTTAGTATATCTTTTAATTTATATCCACAAAGTGATGGATGTTGGAATTTATGAGATATTTTGTGGACTAGGACAAAGAAATATAGAGTCATTGACTCCCCCTATAGAGCAGAAAACAATATTCAACTCCTGTATAGGATGTAGACTATTCTACATAAGTTATAGAGTTTGTCAAGCACTTTCTTCATTATATGCTGTTCCATAAACCTTTTCCATGGATGACTATAAAAGATCTATAAGGGAGGGTTTATGAGGGCCACAAAAGAGCTGCTTGGGGCAAGGATAAAAGAGATAAGAAAGGCTAAGAGCTTATCTCAGGAGGAACTCTCTGAAAAGATCGGTATAGACTCAAAACATCTAAGCAGGATAGAGGTGGGAGGAAGCTTCCCCTCTTTGGCTACCTTAATTAAACTCTCTGATGCGTTAAAGGTAGAAATAAAAGACTTTTTCGAGTTTGCTCACATAGCTGAAGATACTAAGGAACTTAAGGAGACCCTAAACAGTCTGATAAGGGAGGCTTCAGAGGAAAAGCTAAAGATGGTCGTAAAGGTCTTAAGGGCAATTGTGCGGTGATATTGCTTCGGCCCCGCCCGCAAAGACCAAGCAAAGGTCTTGCAATATTTTTTTGACTCGCTTTTCAAAAATATCTTGACCTTCTTTTTAAATAGAGGTAAATGGGGTATCCCTTTGACTCAGGTATACCCAACATATAAAATCATGTGGTATGGAAGATTACGCCAAGTGGCCTATCCACTTTACTCAACTAACTACTACTCCTGGTATCTGCTGGCATGCGTAACCTCGCCAATTGCACTGGATCAATAGCCACTGCCTGTTGCAGCAGTCTATAGAAGAGTTTCCCCCGGAACCTGGAGGTACGCCGATTGAATCGGAATGTGAACTCGTCGAGGTAGTAATCGATTTGATCCCCGGACACGGCCCCCTGATGGGTACCCAAAAGCCAGCGTTTCAACAACGAGGCGACCCGATGCACCCTCGGCAGGCGGAAGCGTCGAGGCTATCTTCCCGCTCCCGCGGATGACCTTGGGCTTGTGTTTGTACCCCAGAGCGTTCAAGCCCTCGTAGCCTTCCCATCCGTCCGTGATCACTGTAGATCCGGGTTCGACGGCTTCCTTCACGAAAGCCTGAAGGCTTTTGGAGGAGGCGTCCAGAATTCGCCGCATGCGAATCCGCCCAATGCCCTTCCCATCGACTTGCGCCGCAATCACGACCAACGCCTTATTACCCACGTGCCTGCGGCCTCTTTCCGCTTCAACACCGCCCACATATGTTTCATCGACTTCTACCGCTCCCGCCAGCCGATCGCGCCCTGGCCGCACCATCGCCTGTCTGAGCTTCTTAAGGCAAGCCCAGGCGGTCTCATAGCTGCCCAAACCCAGCAGGCGTTGCAACCCCAAGGCACTGATCCCGTGTTTCTGATTCGTGACCCACCACATGGTCCTAAACCAAGTGCTAAGAGAAAGATGGCTGCGATGGAAGACCGTTCCGGCTGTCATGGAGATCTGACGTCCACAGGTGCCGCATTTGATCAGTCCTCGCTTCATCGGCCAACTGCGGGTTCCTCCACATCGAGGGCAGCAGAAGCCCGTCGGCCAACGCAACTTGGCCAAATAGGCCCGGCATTCTGCTTCTGTTGAAAAACGCTCCTCGAACATGGCAAGCGTACGCGGGTAATCCTCCATGCCCCCTACTACTACATATAGGGCTAGGTTGAGTCAAGTGGATAGGCCACTACGCCAAAACTATCTTGGAGTTTGAATCCCGGTTTCGTTGGTAGGGGCACATTGCAACGTGCCCCTACAGCAGAACACTGCACTTGCCCGATGTGTTTCTCTGCCCTCGCTATCAGGGGCGTAAGGGGAGAGGCAGGAATGAAAGAAGGCGCTCCCTTATTCGAAGATCTCGCTAAGGGGAATCTGGAGATCGGGCAGCAGGGGTGTGGTAAGGGTGTCCCTGGCTTCATTAGACAATTCTGCTGAACGGACATATCCCTGCTCAGTCATGCGAAAGACCTTTATTATCTCAAGTTCGGGATCAACTATCCAATACTCCTGCACGCCATAGCGTTCGTAGAGTTTACGCTTTATGACCTCATCTGTCTTACGAGTGGTCTCGGAAACTATTTCAACAACGAGATCAGGCGCCCCCTGGATGCACTTTTCTGTAATGATGGACGACCGATGCGATGAAATAAATAAGAGATCGGGTTGGACCAGATCCAGGTCGGATAAAAGAACATCTGTCGGGGCATCAAAGGCCTCTCCTGCTTTTGCTTGTCGAAGATAATTGTGTAGGAGGGTTAGGAGATTACGAGAGATCCTCTGATGTCTGGTGGAAGGTGAAGGGGTCATAAAATGTTCGCCATCAATAAGTTCATGACGCCTTCCATCATCTGGAAAGAGGAGATAATCTTCGTAGGTAAACTTGACATCATAGGTCTTCGGCCTCATCGCATACCTCTTTCTTTAGTGGAAGCTTAGCAAACAGGTGAGAACCTGTCAAGCTTGTGAAGATATCACTAATACCAATTTGCCTTCATTCGGCTACCTGCGTTGGCTTCGTCGTCAGTTCCTCAACGTACAAACCGTACGCCTGCGTCGCCTCCTCCTCGCCGTCTTGGTATCCTGTTGAATGCGAATTGGTATTCGGAGGTATTACTGCACCATTATGATCTCCCATGGGAAATTCCCCTGGAATAATTAAGACTGGGATGGTAAATAATAAATGATTGGCATAGCTATATAATAAATATTATAAATTGTCAAGGAAAATAATTGCTGCAATTTTAATGCCTATAAAGCAGATCAAATCCAGAAATATACAAGAAATGGAACAAGATAGGGAAAACAGCGACCATTTTGTTACACAAACTTTTTCCCGCGATATTTCACAAAACCTTTAAAGCCTCCATTTCCATTCTTGAAGAATCTGTTTGACATTATTTTAATTCCATAGTAAATTTAGAAACAAGTGATGAATTATGAAAAATCTCAAAAAAGCAAAGAAACATCTTAAAAAGATCAGAGAGATAATCGCCCTAAATCCTCCTCCCATTTATAAGATGAGCAAGGATGAGATTATAAAAAAACTGCGAGAAACAAGAGAGCAGATCTGGGAAGAAAAGGTTGCGCTTCGTCATTGATTCTAATAAATTTATATTTGCTTTTGGTTCGCTAAAAGAACCTGTATCGTACACGCTTCTTGAGGAACTGCTTGAAAGGGGAGGCTTACATTCGGTTCGTATCCCCCGCACAATATTTGAAGAAGTCAAACGCAATTTGTCACCTGAACCATTCCGTGAATTCATAAGTTTCATTAATGCCTTATCCACAATTGATGAAGACATTGTAGTTCCCTTTGAGATAGCAGTCAAATACGAAGCCAAAGGTCTTAAACCTGCTGATGCTTTCATTGCTGCATACACCAATGGGTTGGGGCAGATATCTTAATAACCGAGAACAGGCACTTTCTGAACCGCCATCCTGATTTACCCTTTAAGGTTTTAACTGCAGAAGGATGTTTAAAACTCATTTAATCTAATTCCTTCGATTGAAGTAAGGCCTAGTCAACGCCTGGCAACCAGCGTCTGGTAGACAGGGGGGGATGTCTTGTTATACGATCCGTTATTGACCAGACGGGAGGGCAATACATATTTCTTACTGTCTCAGCCTTATCGACAAACTTTGCTGAAAATGGTGGCCTTTTTCCCCTCACAAACCACCCCTTACAATCTTCTCCGAAATAGCTGTCAGAAAACCCCTGATAGTTAAGCTATCCACAGGTTCAACCCATTTGATCTCTGTATTAAGGGTTGAGTAGTCTCAAGAAGTCCGGATGGTCGTTTACAAAATAGTCGAGATCGTCTGAATAGCGGTGATTGTAATATCCCCTCGACAGCGCTGTACCGCCGGAGAGGTAGAATGGGGTATCCTCAAAAAACCCTATGACCTTATTTTGGATCGGGTATAAAACCTTATCGTAATATTCTGCAGGCAAAATCCATCCCCGCCTTTATTGACCTGTTCCTGACATATTTCTCTGCCTCTCCCCACAGCCCGCATATATCCCTGGGTTGAATGACCTTCGTGACATCAAACCAGTTCACGCTTTCCAGGAATCGTGCAACGCAGAACCCCCTGTCCGGCCATTTCCTCACGATACGACCCTCTATAATCCCCATGAACTCCTCCGGTGATATATTCATGTCCCAGAGGGCCTGAGAGATGATCTTCTTTTTCTCGTCATCCAGATGTGTTTCTTCCATAGCAGAGGCCCCTCGTTTACAGCCAGTAATGCAGGATTTTAGGCCAGCCGGGATGGGAAGTCAAGGAATGGAGTTCAGAGTTATTAACCAGAACAACCGTGTCTATGATGAGCCGGAGATATAAACCCCATTCCCGATTGTTCAAATAGCAGGCATTGCCGCAGTAAGCCGCTCTTTTATCTTTTGTATATCCTCAGGGTCAATAATCTTCCTGTCTGATTTATCCGTCACATAGAATACATCCACGATCTGATCAAGCTGGGTTGAAACCTTTGCAGTATGGACTGAAAGTCCGAGGTCAAACATGGTTTTGGCTATAATGTACAAAAGCCCCTGGCGGTCATGGGCAAAGACCTCAATTATGGTATACTGCTCAGAGCTGGCATTATCTACCTCTACCTTTGCAGGGATAGCCACAGGAAAGGTACGACGCCTGGCCTGGATCCTCTGCCCCTGGTCCATGAGTGCCTCCACGCTAACATGGCCCTTAAGTATATTCTGAATGGACAAACTTACCTCATCCAGACGTGCCCTGGTCGGGGCATCCGCAAAATCGGGATCCTGGACCCAAAAGGTGTCTACAACTACCTTGTTCTCCCAGGTAATGATATTTGCGCCAAGGATCTGGAGCCCTTTGGCCGCCATCACCCCTGCAATCTTATAAAAGATACCGGGTGTCTGATCGTCCGATGTATAGATGGTATATTCGGTTGTATGGATTGCGGGATCATACTCCCCATCAACAAGGACATGTTCTGAGGGAATATGCATAATCTTTCGCAAATGTCTGACAATACGTTCCGGATCAATAGAGAGGAGATAGCGTTTTGTTGATAAAGACAACTGCTGGGAAACCCAGTTCCTGTCAAGCTCACTTGAATGTGCCAGAACCCACTCCTTTACCTTTCCTGCCTTTTCATCTTCTGCAACCTCTACCTTTTCACCTGTCAGTATCTCCAGGGTCTTCTCAAATAGCTCTGTGACAAGATCCCTCTTCCAGGCCGTTAAGGTACCGGGGCCTACGGCAGCTACATCAGCCAATGTCAGGATATACAGCATCTTAAGTACCTCAGGAGTGGCCACTGTCTTTGCAAACTGGAGCAGCACCTTTTCATCTGAAAGGTCGCGTCGGAACGCAATACGGGTCATAAGGAGATGGTTTCCGACCAGAAAGACCAAGATGCTGCTGGCCTGATTATCGAGCGCTATATGTTCCGCAGTCTTTTTTGCAATCTGGATACCCATGCTGCTGTGATCCGGACCAAAGCCCTTACCGAGGTCGTGTATCAGCAGGGAAAGACAGAGTATATCCTTTCTTTGGATCTCACGGTATATCCTGGAGACTATCCCGGGCCGATCCCCGGACTCTTCCGCCTCCTCAACTGAACGGAAACAATGTTCATCAACTGTGTATTTATGATACTCGTTGAACTGCATCAGCCCTCTCGCATGAGAAAATTCAGGGATGATCCGCTCCAGCAGCCTAAGATGATGCATCTCACGTAAGACTCCTGCCGCACCTCCAGGCCCGCCAAGAATTTGAAGGAATATTGCGGCCGCTTTTCCATCCATCTTGGGAATAAGTGCAGCTGTCTTCATGGCATTCTTGATAAGGGTGTAAGCTTCAAAAGAGAGCCGGGCATTATGGATACTGGAAAGGTAAAAAAGCTTCAGTAATTCGCATGTATCCTCCATGACAGAAGAACGGCCCATTAAAGAGATGGAAATTTCATTGCCTTCAATAATAAAATGCCCGTTAATTGTCTGTCTCTTCAGATACCTTCTGATATATTTTGTAAAAGGCCTTGTAGCCATACTGTCGACAAGGCGCCTGGTAATATCAAAGAGGGCAGTCGTCTGCTCATAATATTCCCTCATAAACTGCTCCACACCCAGAAGGTGTTCGTTGTCCTCAAAACCCCTGAGCCGGCTCAACCGGACCTGCTCCTCAAAGGTGAGCAGATCCTGACAGCATCCTGCCTCAAAATGGAGCTCACTTCTTATCTTCCAGAGAAATTCCCTGGCCCCTGTCAATGCCTTATAGTCCAATGAACTTAAAAAACCCCGGTGTTTGAGACCTTCAAGCGAAGCAGTACGATGATGGCAGAGGGACGCCCACTGGAAGAGGTGCAGATCCCTTAACCCCCCCTGGCTCATCTTTACATGGGGTTCAAGGAGATATACAGTTGTCCCATACTGCTGATACCCGGCCTCTCGTTCCCTGATCTTGGCTGCAATATAGGAGGCCGGCCTCTTCAAGGCAACCTTTCTATCAAAAGAGGTCCGGAAATAATCGAAGAGCTTCTGGCTGCCGGCCAGAAAGCGGGCCTCCATCATGGCTGTCCGGACAGTAATGTCCTTCTTACCCAGGGCAATGCAATCATCGACTGTCCTGAGGCAATGTCCTACGCGATATCCGATATCCCAGAGGGTTTGAAGGATATCCGCTGCCTTTGCCTGGTGGATCTCCATAACAGAATCACGGTAGAGGAACATGAGGTCAATATCGGAGAATGGGGATAGTTCACCACGGCCGTATCCTCCGAGCGCAATGATTGCAAACCTATCCTCAAGCCTCCATCGTAAGTCGGATGGGGTTGACTGAACTATCCCCCGGTAGAGATGTTCAATTATTTCATCTGCCAGACCGGTAATGGAGGCTATGATCTGCCAGCCTTCGGCACCTTCACCAAGGCGTTTACATATCTCCTTATACCGGCTCTTCCGGTACTCCTTTAACGCTTCCCTTCCATCTGGAATGGACGCTGGCAGACCCATAAGTGTACATCCTTATTCTACAGGGCTGATTCTCCGGTCTCCCCTGTCCTGATCCTTATAGCCTCCGCAAGGTTGGTTACAAAAATCTTACCATCGCCAATCGTACCGGTCTTGGCCTTGTTCATGATCGTCTTGACGGCCTTATCGGCCAGATCGTCAGAAGTTACAATCTCAATCTTGATCTTAGGGATAAATTCTATGGTATATTCTGCGCCGCGGTAGGTCTCCTTGTGTCCTTTCTGCCGCCCAAATCCCTTCACCTCACTCACAGTCATCCCCTGAATACCAATCTCAGCCAGGGCCTCTTTCACCTCATCCAGTTTAAATGGTTTTATTATCGCTTCAATCTTTTTCATTTGTCTCCTCCTGTGTTAATTCAACCCGATTTACAACTAGATTACTTGAAAAATGTTATCTATTGCAGATTATAACCGCTTTCTCCATGTTCTGACATATCGAGCCCGGTAAACTCATCCTCTTCAGTAACACGGAGTCCTACCAGGCTGTCAACTATCTTTAAGATAATCATCGTAGCGACAAAGGCAAAGATCCAGGTCGCAACAACGGTGACAACCTGGACAAATAGCTGATAGGCATTTCCAAAAAAGAGGCCGTCATTCCCTGCGGAATTTATTGCCTTTGTTGCAAAGAGACCGGTCGCCAGTGCACCAAATGTCCCACCGAGGCCATGAACACCAAAGGCGTCAAGGGAGTCGTCATATCCAAGTTTATTCTTAAGAATTACAGCACCAAAATAGCAGACAAAACCGCCGCCTATTCCAATTAAGATAGAGGAGACCGGACCTACAAAACCGGAGGCAGGTGTTATGGCCACTAGACCAGCCACGGCGCCGCTCACGGCGCCAAGGACGGTTGGCTTCCCACGATGGGACCATTCAATTAACATCCAGGTGAGGGCTGCTGCCGCAGCGGCAGTATTAGTTACTACAAATGCACTGGTGGCAAGCGCACCCGAGGCTACGGCACTCCCGCCATTAAACCCGAACCATCCGAACCAGAGGAGACCGGCACCAAGCGCCGTCATCGGAAGGTTATGGGGCATCATTACCTCCTTCCCGTATCCTACACGCTTTCCCATGTAGAGCGCAGCGGCAAGGGCCGAGACACCTGAACTTATATGAACGACTGTCCCGCCGGCAAAGTCGAGGGCGCCCAGATTCCTCATCCAGCCTCCTACACCCCAGACCCAGTGTGCAAGCGGGTCATATACGATCGTGGCCCAGAGGAGGGAAAAGATCAGGAATGCTGAAAATTTCATCCGTTCTGCAAAGGCACCTGTGATAAGGGCAGGGGTAATAATTGCAAACATGGCCTGGAAGATCATAAAAGCCTGATGCGGGATAGTAGCCCCATAATCCGGGTTCGGTTCGAGGCCGACCCCCCTTAATCCAAGCCAGTCAAGGCTTCCTATAATTCCTCCGCTGTCAGGCCCAAAGGAAAGACTGTACCCCCATAGTACCCATTGGATGCTGATCAGACAGACCATGATAAAGCTCTGCATAATAGTTCCCAATGCATTCTTTCTTCTAACCATCCCACCGTAAAAGAGGGCCAGGCCCGGGGTCATCAGGAGCACGAGGGCAGAGGAGGCAAGCATCCATGCAGTATCACCTGTGTCTATTTTGGGTGGCGGCGGCGCCCCTCCCGCCGTCCCTCCGGTAGCAGAAGGGGCAGCCACTTCCTGCGCCTGACTCAAGCCGGGAGTAAACATTAAAAGGGCTAGAAAGAGAAGGATAAATACTGATAAGGATGTTACAAAATGCATGTCCTTTCCCGTATTGCTTTGTGTTGTCCGCATAACTCTCATCTCCTTCTGGTTAATATCCTTTTGCAATAAGTCTAATCCCCAACAAAAAATAAGCCCAGACCTCTTTTATTAAAAACCTTTTCTATTAAGATAGATTTTTTAATGCGCTTCTTTTTTTCATAAGCCTATTAAATCGCCCCTGATTAGTCAATAGAAAAAGTTGGCATCTGTTGCAAGGCTTTCTTTATTCATCCGAACTATGTTATATAATAGACCAAATAATCAGGTGCAATGGGACTATGTTACTGATGGATAAGGTGGTGGTTGAGGTAAGAGATCTTACTAAGGTATTCAATGGAGTAAAAGCCGTTGATAATATCTCCTTTGATATATACGAGGGGGAAATCCTTGGCCTGCTCGGACCCAATGGCGCCGGCAAGACAACTATTATCCAGATGCTTTTGGATGTGATAACTCCGACATCGGGTGGAATAAAGGTCTTTGGTAAAGATCTGGCGAAACACAGGGAAGAGATCCTTTCCAGGGTGAATTTTTCTTCCGCATATGTCTCGATGCCCCACTCCCTTACTGTATCAGAAAACATGAGATTTTTTGCAAGGCTTTACGGGGTCAGGGGATTTGAAAAGAAGATAGATGATCTTCTTGCGTCCTTTGGTATTGCAGGTGAGAAAAACAGGCTGACCAGGACACTCTCATCCGGTATGATGTCCAGGCTCTATCTGGCAAAGTCTTTACTTAACGATCCGAGGATCCTCTTCCTTGATGAACCTACGGCAAGCCTTGACCCTGATATTGCCGACAAGACAAGAAGGATGCTGAAAGAGATCAGGGAGAGATCCGGCCTAACTATCCTCTACACATCGCACAATATGAAGGAGATGGAGGAGATGTCCGACAGGATAATTTTTATTAATAAGGGACATCTGGTTGCAGAAGGATCCCCAAGAGAAATAATGGAGAGATTTAAAGAAGATGACCTGGAGGAGGTTTTTCTGAAGATTGCAAGGGGCGGTTCTTGAAGGCCCATAGGATATGGGCCCTTGTAAGCAGGCATCTCTACCTCTACAAGAGGAGTCTGCCAAGGCTCATGGAGGTCTTCTACTGGCCGCTGCTTGACCTCCTGCTCTGGGGTTTTATCACTATATACCTAAAAGGATACAAGGAAAATCTCCCAGGCTATGTAACGTTTTTTATCGGCGCCCTTATCCTCTGGGATATACTTTTTAGGTCTCAGAGCGGTATCTCCGTATCCTTCCTTGAGGAGGTCTGGTCCAGAAACCTCTTAAACCTATTCGTGAGTCCGCTTAAGGTAAGCGAGTTTCTTGTATCAACAATGCTTATAAGTATCTTCAAGGTCATCGCCATATCTGTTGTCTCTGCCATACTGGCCCTGATATTCTATTCCTTCAACATCCTTTCGATAGGGATATCGCTCCTCCCCCTTGTGATAAATCTGCTGATCATGGGCTGGGCAATAGGGATTGTTACAACAGCACTTATCTTGAGATACGGCCAGCAGGCCGAGATCCTGGCCTGGGGCCTTGCATTCCTTTTTCAGCCCGTCTCAGCCGTATTCTATCCTGTAGACGTCCTCCCCGGGTTCCTTAAGGTGATTGCCAGATACATACCATCATCCCATGTCTTTGAGGGGATGAGGGGCGTGATAAAGGACGGGAGATTGCCTGTAAATGAACTTGTCTGGGCATTTGGGCTTAATTTAGTCTATCTTGCCTCTTCCATCATCTTCTTCAACTGGACATTTAAGATAGCCAAGGTAAAGGGATCCCTCGTAAAGATAGGTGAGTAGAATTAACAGAGATTTTACATTCGTGTAACATAGATGTAATGTTGACAGAGGAATACAGGAGAAACAAAAAGGAGGATCCTGAATGAGATGGTTAAATAGACTTATGGTGATAACCCTATTGATATCTTTGAATACCCTTTTCTTAAATGGGATTGCTGCAACGCTTCCTATAATAAAGATAGATGGTTCAAGCACTGTCTTTCCGATAAGCGAGGCAGTAGCAGAGGAGTTCCAGAAAAAGAAGAGGGGAATACAGGTTGCCATAGGCATCTCCGGCACCGGCGGAGGCTTTAAGAAGTTCTGCAACGGGGAGATAGATATCACAGATGCCTCACGTCCTATAAAGGCTACAGAGGTCGATCTATGCAGGAAAAATAAGATCGAATATATTGAACTCCCTATTGCCTATGATGGCATTGCCATCCTGACAAACCCAAAGAACAACTGGACAAAAAGCATGACAGTTAAGGAATTAAAGAAGATCTGGGAGCCGGAGGCGCAGGGGAAGATCAGGAAATGGAATCAGATAAGGCCCCAGTGGCCTGACAGGGAGATCCACCTCTATGGTCCCGGTGTCGATTCAGGGACATACGACTATTTCACAGAGGCCATTGTCGGCAAGGAGCACTCAAGCCGTGGTGATTACACCTCAAGCGAGGATGACAATGTGCTGGTCCAGGGGATTGCTACCGATGAATATGCCTTGGGCTTCTTCGGTGCAGCATATTATGAGCAGAACAGGGGTAGGCTTAATGCAGTTGCAGTGGATGATGAAAATCCTTCCAACGGGAATGGCCCCATCCTCCCCTTTTTTGAAAATATCGCAAACGGGACCTACCAGCCTCTTGCCAGACCTCTTTTTATCTATGTAAACAAGAATTCAGCCGGCCATCAGGATGTGAAGGAGTTTATTAGGTTCTACCTCACAGCAGGGAGGCCTCTTGTAAAGGAGGTGGGCTATGTGCCGCTCCAAGAGGGAGTTTATAGTCTGGCATTAAATAGATTCGAAAAAGGGGTTAGCGGTTCTATATTCGGCGGCAAGGGTTCCCAGGTAGGTATAACCTTGGAAAAACTATTGCAGTCTGAGTCAAAATAGGCAATATTGTATAAAATGATCAGAAGGAAGAAGCATTCTATAATAGGGGAATACGCCATACAGGCCATACTCTTCTTATGCGGAATCCTCTCGATTCTTGTCACACTCGGAATACTCCTGACCCTCTTGTTCGAGACGGTCTCCTTCTTTAAAGAGGTCTCAATAATAGCTTTCCTGACAGACCTTGAATGGACGCCACTTTTCGCCACCAAGAAATTTGGGATACTCCCCCTCCTTCTTGGAACTACCCTTACTTCTCTAATTGCCATGTTTGTAGCAATGCCATTAGGCCTTTTATCGGCTATATTCCTAAGTGAGTATACATCTGACAGGGTAAGGCGCTATATTAAGCCGATCCTTGAGGTTTTGGCCGGGATCCCTACTGTTGTCTATGGTTATTTTGCGCTCCTCTTTGTGACCCCCCTTCTTCAAAGGCTGATACCATCCATATCAGGCTTCAATGCCCTGAGCCCCGGTATTGTCATGGGGATTATGATCGTCCCTATGATATCATCCTTAAGCGAGGATGCCATGTATGCCGTACCCAATAGCCTGAGAGAGGCGGCCTACGCATTAGGCTCATCAAGGCTTCAGGTGTCCCTCAAGGTGATAATACCTGCAGCCTTCTCAGGGATCGTGTCCGCCTTTATCCTTGGGGTATCGCGCGCAATCGGAGAGACAATGATCGTAGCAATCGCCGCAGGCCAGCAGCCGAGGCTTACCCTAAATCCCCTGGTTCCTATCGAGACAATGACGGCATATATTGTCCAGGTGAGCCTCGGAGATACGCCAACCGGCACATTGGAATACAGGACGATCTTCGCTGTCGGCATGATGCTCATCATTTTCACCCTTATACTTAATATTATCAGTCTGAGATTAAGAAAGAGGTTCCTGGGAGCATACCGATGATAGAGATAGATCTGAAAAGGCTGCTGAAAAAGCAGGTCGTAGGTGAGAGGATATTCCTGTCACTCTCCTTCCTTGCCCTTATAGTTGTTTTATTATCCCTCATCGTACTTATCATTGATGTCATAGCTGATGGTCATTCAAGGCTCAGCCTTCAGTTCTTAACAGGTTTTCCATCAAGGAAGCCTGAAGAGGCCGGAATACTGGTGCCCCTTGTCGGCTCTATATATATGATTTTCCTTACCGGTCTCTTTGCGCTCCCCCTTGGGGTAGGCGCAGCCATATATCTTGAGGCCTATGCCCCCAAGAACTGGTTTTCCAGCCTTGTAGAGCTGAATATAGCGAACCTCGCAGCCGTCCCTTCAATTATATACGGGCTTTTAGGGCTTGAACTGTTTGTCCGCATGATGGGCCTTGGGAGGTCATTAATTGCCGGGGCCCTCACCATGGCACTGCTCCTTCAGCCGGTCATTATTATAGTATCCAGGGAGGCGATAAGGTCCATACCGATATCAATCTGGGAGGCATCCTTTGCGCTTGGCGCGACAAGATGGCAGACAATAAGAAATCAGATCCTGCCGCTCGCCATGCCCGGGATCATGACGGGTACTATACTCTCATTCTCAAGGGCCATAGGCGAGACGGCCCCGTTGATTACAATGGGCGCCCTTACCTACATTGCATTCCTTCCCGATGGTATCTTTTCCCCATTCACTGTCCTGCCGATCCAGATATTCAACTGGGTCTCAAGACCCCAGAAAGGGTTCATGGTAAATGCTGCAGCCGGGATAATCATACTCCTTATTATACTGATACTTCTTAATTCCCTCGCCGTATGGCTTCGCAATAAGTTTCAAAGGAGGTTAAATTGGTGAACAAGATCGCTTTTGAAATAAAGGACTTGAATACCTGGTTTGGAGAGACCCAGGTACTAAAAAAGATAACCCTGACCATCCCAAGGAACCATATCACATCGATTATCGGGCCATCGGGTTGCGGTAAGTCAACCTTTATCAGAAGCATAAACAGGATAAATGATACCATTCCAGGTTTCCGCCTTTCAGGAAGTGTGGTTTTTGAAGGGATGGATATATATGATAAAAAGGTTGATCCAATAGAAATCCGCTTTAAGATAGGGATGGTCTTCCAGAAACCAAACCCCTTCCCGAAATCTATCTATGATAATGTCGCCTATGGTCCGAGGATACGGGGTATCCGGGACAGGGTCCTCCTTGATAAGATAGTTGAAGAGAGCATTCAAAAGGCGGCCCTTTGGATCGAAGTAAAGGATAAGCTGGCCAAAAATGCCCTCTCTCTGTCCGGCGGGCAACAGCAGAGACTTTGTATTGCCAGGGCGCTGGCAGTAAATC
Organism: uncultured Nitrospirota bacterium; assembly: GCA_964481895.1. Taxonomy (GTDB): domain Bacteria; phylum Nitrospirota; class Nitrospiria; order JACRHA01; family JACRHA01; genus JACRHA01. The sequence goes on from CAYZUL010000014.1 coordinate 33,134, forward strand.
CGGAGGTTTTACTATTAGACGAGCCCTGTTCCGCCCTTGACCCGATCTCAACAGGGAAGATAGAAGAACTGGTCTTGGATCTGAAGCAACAGTATACTATAATAGTGGTAACGCATAATATGCAGCAGGCGGCAAGGATATCTGATTTTACTGGTTACTTTCTGTTGGGTGAATTGATCGAATATGGTGACACCGCAAGGATATTCACTATTCCCGGAGACAAGAGGACTGAGGATTATATAACAGGGAGGTATGGGTGATTACAAGACATTTCGATGAGGAGATGGAGCTCTTGAAGCAGAAGATATTGAGGATGGGGGCTATGGTTGAAAATCAGATAAGCAGTTCCATAAAGGCCCTGATGGAGCGCGACTCTGAGCTGGCAAAGAAGGTCATCGAAAACGACCATCTGGTAAATGCCCTTGATGTCGAGATCGATGAGGATGCCTTAAGGCTCCTTGCGCTTCATCAGCCAGCTGCCGGAGACTTAAGGCTTATTACAACTGCGATGAAGATATCGACAGAGCTTGAGAGGATGTCTGACCTGGCAGAGAATATATCTGAAAGGGTTACTGAACTGAACGAGGAGCTGCAGATAAAACCATACATTGATATACCTAAGATGGCTGCGTGGTCGCAGAAGATGGTAGCGGAATCCCTTGACGCTTTTGTACGGAGGGATTCCGGTCTGGGAAGGAAGGTCTGCGCGGACGATGATTTTGTAGATGACCTGAACAAACAGATATTCAGAGAACTCCTCTCTTTTATGATCGAAGATCCCCGTTTTATATCAACAGCAATCAGGATAAGCTTCATCTCAAAGTATCTGGAGAGGATCGCAGATCATGCCACCAATATCGCCGAACTGGCTGTATACCTTGTTGAAGGGAAGATCATAAGACATACCGATAAAATATGTTAACCGGTAATTGATGAAAAATAAGTTTCATATACTTATCATTGAGGATGAACCGTTAATGAGGATATCCATTGCCGATGCCTTAAAACATGAAGGCTACCAGGTGACTGATACAAATTCAGGGAATGAGGGGCTCAGACTGGTCCAGGGCGGGAACTATGATGCGATAATTACCGACCTGCGTCTTCCAGGGATCGACGGAATGAATATCCTGAAGGCGTCCAAGCAATACTCCCCTTCAACCCAGGTGATCATGATCACCGCCTATGCCACGGTCTCTACTGCCATCGAGGCAATGAAGGAAGGGGCTTACGACTATCTGACAAAGCCATTCTCTATGGAGGAACTCCTTCTTATGCTCAAAAGAATACTTACCTTCAAGGAGATGGAAGAGGAGAATTTATACCTCAAAGAACAGATCAAGGGCAGGTATAAGGAAATAATAGGGAGGAGTGAAAAGATCCAGGCTATTTTTGAGCAGATAGATATAATATCAGGAACCGACACTACAGCCCTATTATATGGTGAGAGCGGGACAGGGAAAGAGCTGGTTGCCCAGGCCATTCATTACAGGAGCCACCGAAAGGACGGCAAACTGATAAAGGTGCACTGCGGCGCATTGCCTGAGACACTCCTTGAGGCAGAACTGTTCGGATATGAGAAGGGCTCCTTCACCGGGGCGCTGAAACAGAAGAAGGGGCGGTTTGAGCTTGCCCATAAGGGCACCATTTTTCTTGATGAAATTGGCGATATTTCCCCCACAGTACAAATGAAGCTCCTCAGGGTTGTCCAGGAGAGACAGTTTGAGAGGGTCGGAGGCACAGAGACGATAGATGTTGATGTTAGGATAATATGCGCCACCAGAAAGGACCTGAAGCAGGAGGTTCAAAAAGGGAATTTCAGGGAGGATCTCTATTACAGACTGAATGTGGTACCGATCGCAGTGCCTACTCTCCGGGAGAGGAAAGAGGATATATTGCCCCTCATAGAACATTTTCTGAAAAAGTTCTCTAGTGAGATGAAAAGGCCCTTAAAGGGCCTCTCTCCCAAGGCAAGAGAGCTTCTGCTAAAATATCCCTATCCAGGGAATGTCAGGGAACTTGAGAATGCCATAGAAAGGGCAATGGCCATGGGGAGAGGAGAGGAGATTCAACCCCTGGATCTCCCCGAGGAGATACGGAGTATTGAGGACACAGTCAATACCGAGTCTGCCGGAAGGGAGGAGTATGCCTCGCTAAAAAAGGCGGTTGAAGGGTTTGAGAGGGCATACATAAGCAGGACATTAAAACAGGCAAGCGGAAATAAGACAAGGGCCGCAGAGATCCTTGGGATCTCAAGGAAGACCCTGTGGGAAAAATGCAAGCAGTTCGGGGGCGCCAACTAATATGTCTTACCTAGAGGTAACAACTCCCTCTATTAGTGTTTCAAACAGGTAACATATTCCCTGATCCAATAGACCCGGCATAGGGGATCTGCCCCTTGTTATTTCATCATATTATACTATGATCCCGTTGCGCAGCCTCTGGTATGCATATTGCTATATAATTCAGATAGAATGGAGATGTAGATATAAGAGGGGGAACCATTGAAAATGTAAGTGCGTGTTATTCATGGTATAATATAAAAAGGAATTTTATGTAATGTTAAAAAATTCTAATAAAACAGGCCTCAAGAAAAAGATATTTACCTTCTTTATCTCCTTTGTCCTGATAGGGATAATCAGTTGGGCACTAGGCCTTTTCTTTGTCTACTATTTTGGCAGTAAAATCATTAAAGAAACCATCGGATCGAATTTTCAAACCCTCGCCCTTGAAACGAGTAAAAAACTTGAACTTATGATCAACCAATACACCTATGAGGTCAGGACATTGGCCGGATCAGAGGAAGTAATTGTTGATGTGGAAAAATCTGATCAAGTTTTACAACAAGACAGGGTTGATGACGCAAAGGTTATTGAGAAGGTCTGGCCCTCTGTCTACAAGGATGATCTTCAAGTAAGACGTTTTACCAAAAACAGTGCTGCTGAAAGGCTAAAAAAGGTATTAAGGAGCGATATAGTTGAGATAATCGTTACCAATGAGAAGGGTATACTCCTGGCAGCTACCGAAAAACCGGCGCACTATTATTATGGCGATGAAGGGTGGTGGAGATCTACCTTCAGCAAGCGCAAGACAATTTTAAGTGACATCTTCTTTAGTAAGGAAAGGGGAGGTTATTTCTTTGCCATCTCATCGCCGATCATAAAGAATGAGAGACCTATAGGTGTAATCAGATTTACATACGATATAGAACTTCTCTCTGAATCAGTGATATCAGCAAGCATAGGAGAATCCGAACATACAATGCTTGCCAGCTCTGACGGAACCCTCCTGTTCTGTCCTATCTTCTCGATCGGGACACACAATCTTAAAGATGAGCTAAAGGGTGCAATCTTCAAGAACACACCGGGATGGGTGGCAACAACGGCCGATATACATTATCCCGGAAAGGATGCTATTAACGGCTTCTCACCTGTTAATATGACCATGACCATGGGGCCTGACAATTTCGGTGGGAAGAACTGGTATATATTTACAAGTCAGGACCCTGATGAGACATATAAACCGGTATGGGGAATGCTTAAGTGGATAGCCATAGCTGGGATCTCAGGGGGGGTTTTAGGTTTAGGAATGATGTTCCTGCTTGGGTTTGTCTTGATTCAGAGGATCGTAAGGCCGATCAATCTCCTTCAGGAGAAGGCAGAACTGATTGGACAGGGGAATCTCGACTGCGACATAGATATACATACAGGCGATGAGATAGAATCACTGGCCGCGGAATTTAAGAAAATGGCAGCTAACCTGAAAATATCCTTGTCAAATATGGCATTCCAGAGGTCAGAGATGCGGTATCAGGATCTCGTTGAAAACTCACCTGAGATGATACATCAGATCGATAAGGATCTTAAATTCGTCCACGTAAATAAGACTGAGCTTGAGAGACTGGGCTATACACTGGATGAGGTAAGAGTCATGAAGCTAACCGATATAGTACCTGCTGATCACAAGGAAAGGATTGCCGAATGTTTCAAGAAGATGATGGTTGATGGAGAGGGAAGGTATGAGACTATCTATATAACAAAGGATGGAAAAAGGATAGATGTAGAGTTAAGCACTACCGCCCAATACGACCCTGATACAGGGGAATTTATGGCCACAAGGGGCTTTACCAGGGATATATCCGAGAGAAAGAGACTGGAGGAAGAGCGCTTAAATTATACAGTAAAGCTTGAGCAGGAGGTAGCTGAGCGGACAAGGGAGCTGGGCGAATCAGAAAGGAAATATAGGTCCCTCTTTGATTTTGCAGAAGATTCCATGATGAGAATAAACAGGGAAGGGATGATATTTGCTGTAAATAAGCGGGAGGAATGGCTGATCGGATATAGTGAGGAGGAGCTTCTTGGGAAGAAACTTACTGCTATACTCCCGGAGATGTATTGGAATGACTTTAATAACCTATTGATAGAAACAATGAATGAAAACAAGAAGGTCCCCACCAGCGAAGTTGCGGTGACAAGGAAGGATGGTAAACTCATCCCGATGGAGCTTGATCTGACAGGGATCTGTGAAGGCGATAGTGTAGTAGCAGTACAGGTCCATTTCCGTGATATAACAAAAAGAAAGATATTGCAGGAGCAGGTAGAACAGTACAGGAAGGCCCTTGAGGCCAAGGTAGAAGAGGTAATAGCGACAAAGGATTATCTTGAAAGCCTCCTTGAGAATGCCGAGGATGTAATATACACATTGGATTTAAACGGGAAATTTACCTACCTGAATAAAAAAGTTGGAGACTGGGGATATAAAAGGGAAGATCTGGAGGGGAGATCCTTCCTCTCCATCACTGCCGATAGGAATGCGAATGTAAGTGTGGTCACCGAAGAGTGGGAATCTTGTCCATTTATCGGGACTATTGACGGAGGAAGAAACCGATACGACGTGGAGATCCTGACAAAGGCTGGTGAAATACGGTATACGACTATAAATGCATCTCCCCTCAGGGATAAGGGAGGGAATATCATTGGGATCCTGGGTATTGCAAGGGATATAACTGAGAAAAGGCGCCTTGAGCAAAAGGTAAGACAGAGCGAAAGATTAGCTGCCATAGGACAGCTTGCTGCCGGTATAGCGCATGAGATAAATAACCCCCTGGGAGGTATATTCAACTGCCTTTATAACATAAAAAAGGGGGGGTTAGCATCCCAAAAAAGGGATGAGTACATAGGATACATGGAGGAAGCAATACAGAGGGTCAAGAAGATAGTCAGCGAGCTGCTGGACTTCTCACAGATGAAGGAATTAAAACTATCCATGGTAAACCTGAATACGTTAATAGAGGATGTAATCCAGTCATTGGATTATGCAATAAAGGAGAAATCGATAAGGATTGAAAGGCTGCCTTCAAAAATGGACTTAAGCACTATGCTTGATAAAGGAAGGATAGAACAGGTACTCACAAACCTTGTGCTGAACTCCATCCAGGCGGTCGATATCAATGGAACAATCAGCATCAGGACTGATGCGGAGGATCAACACTGTCTGATAGAGATCTCTGATAATGGAGCCGGAATTCATCCTGAGGTCCTTCCAAAGATATTTGATCCCTTCTTTACTACAAAGGACGTTGGTAAGGGCGTAGGTCTCGGATTGTCTGTGAGCAGGGGTATTATAGAAAGGCATAACGGTAATATAGAGGTGTCAAGCGAGATAGGGAGGGGCACCTCTTTTATAATAAAACTACCCTTGAGATCGTGGCCTGAAAGGAATAATCTTTCCAGGTCAGACAGGGTGAATATGGGTGTCGGTTAAATGGCTTCTGATATCAGATGCTCATTATGATGATGGTATTAATAAGGTAATATTAGGAGAAAAAATGGACCAGAAAAAATCCAGAATACTTGTTATAGATGACGAACCATTGATGAGGATTTCTATTGCTGATGCCCTGAAGGATGAGGGGTATCAGATATTTGATACCGATTCGGGGAGGGAGGGGCTGCGACTTGTTCAGAATGAAAAATTTGATATCGTTATTACGGACCTCATGCTCCCTGAAGTGGATGGCATGCGGATCTTAAAGGCATGCAAGCAGTTTTCGCCTCTGACACAGGTCATACTTATTACTGCTTATGGCTCCGTGGCATCGGCCACAGAGGCTATGAAACAGGGTGCTTACGACTACCTGACCAAACCGTTCTCAATGGACGACCTCATCTTCATGATAAGGCGTCTTTTGATCAGTTCTACAAGACTGCCGAAACCCAAGACAATAAAGATGATACTTGACAGCTATATAATTGGACAGGAGAGGGCAAAGAAGGTCCTCTCCGTTGCAGTACATAATCATTACAAGAGGCTCAGTATAAATACAAAACCGTCTGACGTAGAACTCCAGAAGGGGAATATCATAATGATAGGTCCGACAGGTACCGGAAAGACCCTCCTCGCCCAGACCCTGGCAAACATATTGGACGTCCCCTTTGCAATAGCCGATGCTACAACCCTGACAGAGGCAGGATATGTCGGGGAAGATGTAGAGACAATTGTCCTAAAGCTGCTTCAGGCTGCCGACTATGACGTGGAGAGGGCACAGAGGGGGATTATCTATATCGATGAGATAGACAAGATATCTAAGAAAAGTGAAAATCCATCTATAACAAGGGATGTTTCGGGGGAAGGTGTACAGCAGGCGCTTTTAAAGATGATTGAAGGCACAATAGCGAATGTCCCGCCGAAGGGCGGGAGAAAACACCCGCAACAGGAGTATATCCCTGTTAATACAGCGAATATCCTCTTTATTTGTGGAGGCGCTTTTGTCGGTCTTGAGGACGTTATTAGCCATAGATTGCATAAAAGGTCTATAGGATTTGAAGCTGAAGCAGCATCCAGCACACCTAAGGAGACTATTGGTGAGATACTCAGCCAGACACAGCCGGGAGATCTTCGCAAGACAGGTTTAATTCCGGAATTCATCGGCAGACTTCCGGTTATAGTCACCCTCAATGAACTGACAGAGGAGGATCTGATAATGGTGCTTGCCGAACCAAAGAATGCCCTTATGAAGCAGTATGAAAAGATGTTTTCATGCGAGAACGTAAAACTTACTGTTACAAAAGAGGCCATGGCTGCAATAGCTAAAAAAGCCATTACCCTTGGGACGGGAGCAAGGGGGCTCAGGGCTATCCTTGAAGAGGTGATGCTTGACCTCATGTACGAGATCCCCTCAAAGAATAATGTTAAAGAATGTATAATCAATGAGAACGTAATAACCGGAAAGGGCTTACCCATACTTATATATGACGACGAAGAAGATAGTCAGGAGGCACGATTAGCCTAGAAACAATAATATCATTCCCCAAGGCCCCGCCCGCAAAGGGCGGGGCCTTTATGTTACCCAAAGGTAATAGTGTGATTGAGAGGGATTATTTCCACAACTAATTGAAATACCAAGATTATTCTCAGTATCCTTGTAAATCATACTTATACTGCCTCAATAAAGTAACATCTCCTTAACCCTAGAATCTACCATGAAAATGAATTTTCCTTTATTTTCAATAGGATAACCATTTGGCATAGTCATTGCTATCTATAAAGTGATAAGAGAAGAGTTGGCGTTGGGACATCCCTCAAAGGGGGGAGAAAAATCATCCCAACAGGTTATAGAATCTTTAATAAAAGAGAATTATAATCAGATTGAAAATTGTAATCTCTCTTTTATAGTGGAAGGAGGAGATTAAGATGAAAAAGGGGGCAGTAATCTCAATAATGACAGCAACCATTTTCTTGGCAATCGTCATAATTGCTTTAGGTTCAGCATTAGCATCAATAGGACCAATAGGTTTATCACAGGAGACATTGGGCAGGGAAATAAGAGATGGTGCTGTTACACGCTATAGCATGATGATCGGCCATGTCAGGCTTCAGGAGGAGATTGGAAGGGCAATAAGGGATAATTCACAGGCCCGTTTCGAGTGGAACACAAACACAGGCAGGCTCCAGGAAGAACTAGGAAAGGCAATCCGAGACGATTCAGTGCTTCGCCAGAGGGGCGTCGGGAATATGCAGGAAGAGATAGGCAGGGCGGTAGTTAACTATGCCCTTCTTAGTCACAAGGTTAACCAATTCCAGGAAGGCCTTGGTATTGCCATAAGGGATGAGGCATCCACCAGATATAATTCGATGCTCGCCGCAGGCAAACATCAGGAGCAGCTTGGAGAGGCCATCAAAATGGATGCAGTAACGAGGTTCAAGGGGTCGGGCCCAATAGGTTTCAATCAGGAAGAGACATCAGTTCCAGTAGGAGAAGATGGGATTTTACCCTACACAAATTTCTTGCTGGTCGGAATGATACTTGGGGCTTGCTCATCATGCTTCTTTTCATGGACCATATCTTGTCCAAAACATGAGGGAGCAAAGACTGAAGAAGATGAGACAGATGTCTCAATAGCAGCCTAACTTGAGATGAGGCATAAATTGATAAAACAGGGACAATGGGAACTTTCGAAAAAGAGCAACGAGGTACCCATTGTCCTTCCAAAGGTCGGGGGTTATAAAATGAAAAGTTGGTTTTTGGGCGGAATTCTAATAACTGCAGTGATCGGAATGTTTTTTATGGCTGGAATTACCTATCCGGCTATCAGAACTTATAATCTCGAAGAGAGCACGGGCATTACAAACAATAAGACAGAGGAGATGTTACAGGAGATTAGCGGGAATAAGACAGAGAGGGGGATGACTGGTGAACTGACTGCGGACCTGGACAGGGCCCTATGGTTTTCTTACAATACAGAGAAGATAAGAGCCAGGGGCGAGGTTTTTGAAGACGTTATAGGATACTCTGAGATAAAGGATCTGAAATCTACGATCCAGGAAACAAGGGGGGTTGTTCTTCTTTCACCAACTGTTGTAAGCACTGCAAAGACCCTGATGATTTCCAGGCCCGCGATAGAGGAAATAAAGAAAGAGATATCAAGACGCGGGCTTGAGAAAAAGGGAACAACAGATAAGGGTGCAAAGGAACCCCTTTTTTCCATTCTCAGAGGAACTGAACGTGAAGAGGTCTCGGTCCCTGTAGGTGAAGATTCTGCCCTCCCATATACCAGCATCCTCCTCGTCTCCATGATAATGGGCACGCTCGTTTCATTTATGCTTACCTGTACGTGGTGCACATGGGCCTTCCCAGCACCTGGAGTAGATGTCGAGAAGAGGACAGAAAATGAAGAGGAGTTGCAACTGGCAGCGTAAACCCTATTCATCATCCCCTCTTCTTTCAAAGAACCCCCTGCACAACAGGGGGTTCTTTATTGTCCAAAAAATATCTAACCCTTAATAATATAGGTAACACGCATCTTTGTGTATTGACAATAAAAGAGATGGATGTTACTATTTTCCCACATATATAAAGACCTTATTAATCGACCGTAAACACCAATAACCATATGGAAAAAAAAATAAATTATAAAGATACGCTAAATCTACCCAAGACCAATTTTCCCATGAAGGCGGATCTAGGCAGGCTTGAACCAAGGATCCTGGACAAGTGGGAAAAGGAGGATATTTACAGGAAGCTACAGGACATGACAAAGGGTACCCTAAGATATATCCTCCATGATGGCCCCCCTTACGCAAATGGACATATTCATCAGGGACATGCCTTAAATAAGATCTTAAAAGACCTGATAATAAAATCCAAGATGATGGAGGGGTATAGTGCCCCTTACGTGCCTGGGTGGGACTGTCACGGACTTCCCATTGAACACCAGGTATTAAAGGAATTAGGCCCGAAAAAGGAGGGGATGAACAAACTTGAAATCCGCAGACGCTGTCGTGAATATGCGGATAGGTTTGTTGATATCCAGCGCAATGAGTTTAAAAGGCTTGGTGTCTTCGGAGACTGGAATAATCCCTATCTCACCATGACACCTGATTACGAGGCAGCAATAGTCCGTGAATTCGGCAAGATCGTAGCAACCGGTTCAGTCTATAAAGGGAAAAAGCCTGTTCTCTGGTGTTCCTTTGATGAGACCGCCCTGGCCGAGGCAGAGGTTGAATATCAAGACCATGCCTCGCCATCCGTCTATGTGAAGTTTCCGGTCGTAAATCCCCTGGGTAAGTTCAGTATCGACACGGTTAAGGGAACCCATATAGTTATCTGGACTACTACCCCATGGACGCTCGTAGCCAATCAGGCAATTGCTCTAAATCATTCTTTTATTTATCGCCTTGTAAAAACTCCAGACGGCGAACTCATCCTTGCACAAAACCTTATCGAGTCGTGTATGAAAGCACTTGGCTTTAATACGGATGCATACAGGATAACAGAAGGGGCTTGGACCGGAAGGGAGTTGGAAAATATTATTTGCCGGCACCCCTGGATAGATCGTGAGGTACCCATTATACTCGGGGATCATGTCACATTGGAGCAGGGGACAGGCTGCGTACATACTGCGCCTGGTCACGGACAGGAAGACTATGAGGTTGGTCTTCAGTACGGCCTCGAAGTCTATGCCCCGGTGGATCATCATGGAAAATTTACACAGGATGCCGGCAGATTTGCCGGTCAAAAGGTATTAGAGGCAAATAAAGAGATCATTGGATTGCTCAAAGAGAGGGATATGCTCCTTAAAGAAGAGACGATAACCCACTCCTATCCCCACTGCTGGCGATGCAAGAACCCTGTGATCTTTCGCGCCACAGAGCAGTGGTTTATATCAATGGAAAATAGTATGTTGCGGGAGCGGGCGATTAATGCCATCAAAAACGATGTCGTATGGATACCAAAATGGGGGAAGGACAGGATCCTTGGTATGATGGAGGGCCGCCCTGACTGGTGTATCTCGCGCCAGCGGGCATGGGGGGTGCCTATCGTCGCCTTTACCTGCCTCGACTGCAAGGAGGTGATCCTCTCACAGGATATCGTAAATTACGTGGCAGATCAGATGGAAATAACAGGGGAAGGGAGCGATATCTGGTTCTCAAAGACAGCAGACAAGCTGTTGCCGGAAGGGACATCATGTCCGGTATGTAAAGGAAACCGTTTTCAGCAGGAGGAGGACATCCTGGATGTCTGGTTTGAATCCGGCGTGAGCCATGCAGCTGTTCTTAAGAGGCGGCAAGAACTGAAATGGCCCGCAGATCTCTACTTAGAGGGGTCGGATCAGCACAGGGGATGGTTTCACAGTTCGCTGCTTACTGCCCTGCTGTCAGACGGACAGGTCCCGTACAATGCAGTCCTTACTCATGGATTTGTCGTTGACGGGAACGGGAAGAAGATGTCCAAGTCGGCCGGAAATGTGGTTGCACCTCAGGAGGTAATCAATAAGTATGGCGCAGAGATACTCCGGCTCTGGGCTGCTGCGTCAGATTACAGAGATGATGTCAGGGTGTCTGATGAGATCCTTTGCCACCTTGCAGAGGCATACAGGAAGATCAGAAACACATGCAGGTTCCTCCTTGGAAACCTATATGATTTTGATCCGGATATAGACCTTGTGCCTCATAACAAACTTACGGAGATAGACCGCTGGGCGCTCCACAGCCTGCAGATCTTGATAGAGAAGTCGAAACGGGGGTATTCAGAATTTGAATTCCATCTTGTCTTTCACTCCCTGAATAACTTCTGCTCAGTCGAGATGAGTTCCTTTTATCTGGATATATTGAAGGACAGACTCTATACAGCAGGAAAGGATTCGCTGGAAAGAAGGTCCTCACAGACCGCCCTGTATCAGATCCTGCTTTCCCTTACAAAGTTGATGGCCCCCCTACTCTCCTTTACTGCCGAGGAACTATGGGAATATCTGCCGAAAAAGGATAAGGAAGAAAGCGTTTATATGTCAAGATTCCCGGAGGTGGTTGAGCAATATAAGGACCAGGATCTTGGGTTAAAATGGGAGAGGCTCAGGGATGCCCGCAATCATGTCATGGCGCTCCTGGAGAAGGCAAGACAGGAACGTCTTATCGGGAGTTCCCTGGAGGCCTCGGTAGCTATCTATGCCAATAAAGAGTGGTTTGGACTTTTGAAGGCACATGAAAACATCCTTCCCTTCATTTTCATTGTCTCGGAGGTATCAGTCTCTCCCCTTGATGAAATATTGCCTGAGACCCGTTTTACCAGCCTATGCGGAGTAGGCAGGATTGATGTTGACAAGGCATCAGGCAATAAATGTGAGAGATGCTGGAACTATAAGGACACGGTTGGTAAAGATAGTGACCACCCTGCCCTCTGTGAAAAGTGTTTATCTGCCATCGCCTGATGAACGGATGAAGAAGGACATGAATAGATACGTCTCGTTCCTCATTTCATCCGGCGTTATTGTCTTCCTGGACCAACTTTCAAAAAATATAATCCAGAGGACAATGCGCATCCATGAATCGATACAGGTAATTAATGATTTCTTTAGCCTCACATATATCCGGAACCGGGGTGCGGCCTTCGGGCTTCTTGCTGACAAGGCCGACGGCTTCCGGTTCATATTCTTCCTTATCACTTCAGTTATAGCACTGTTCATTCTGTGGTATCTCTTCCTGAAACCTTTTAAAACAGACAAGTCAGCACAAGTAAGCATCTCCCTCATAGCCGGCGGTGCAATAGGAAACCTTATTGACAGGATACGATTTGGAGAGGTGGTCGATTTTCTCGACTTCTATGTAGGGAATTACCACTGGCCCGCGTTTAATGTCGCCGATTCTGCCATAACAATAGGTATTGCCCTCTTTTTCCTCTGTAACCTATTTGTGAGAAAGGAGATGCTTAGTAAGACTTAGATGGAAGAGGAAATAATAGTTACTTCCAAAGAAGCCCACCAGAGGATTGATCATTTTCTGATAAAAAAAGGTGCAGGAATCTCACGCACCCGCATCCAACAGCTCATAAAAGGGGGAGTTGTCACCGTAAACCTTAAATCGGTAAAACCGAATTATAAGGTTCACCCAAAGGACAGGATACTCTTGGCAATACCACCCCGGGAAAAGATGGATATTACTCCGGAGGAGATCCCTCTGGAGATACTATTCGAGGATGACCAGATACTTGCTGTTAATAAACCTCCCAATATGGTGGTACATCCGGCACCTGGCAACTATTCCGGTACGCTTGTCAATGCACTCCTTTTCTACTTCAATGAACTTTCCAGGGTTGGAGGGCCTGAAAGACCGGGGATCATCCACCGCCTGGACAAAGAGACATCCGGAGTGATAGTAGTCGCCAAGACAGAGGCTGCCCACAACGAACTTTCAAGGCAATTTAAGGCACGCAAGATATCCAAGACATATTTCGCTTTAGTAGCAGGCAAGATGAAGAAGGGGAGCGGAAAGGTTATCCTCTCCATCGGAAGGGACCGTCTTGAACGGAAGAAGATGTCAACAAGGACAATAAAACCCAGGGAGTCAATAACAGAATATAAGGTTATCAGGAGGTTTCCCCAAGCCACTTTTATCGAGGTAAAACCACACACAGGCAGGACTCATCAGATACGGGTGCATATGGCGTATCTGGACCATCCCATATTAGGAGACAAGGTATATGGAGGAAGGAGAGGCCTCTTTGTCGGTGAAATCAAGATTGACAGACATATGCTCCATGCCGGTAAACTGGGATTTATCCACCCCTCTACGCGCCAATACATGGAAATCTCTGCGCCTATACCTAAAGACATGGAAGATCTCCTTGAGATATTATGTCAATCTGCTCCTTCCGGGCAAAATTGCGAGCCTTAAGATTTCTAGCTTGACATCCGATATATCTATAAGTATATTTATGAAACTTTTTTTTGTTAAAGGTTTAACATCTATACGTCTTTATGCTATAATTACTTTGATTATAGGGTTATACATGGACCAGATAGATTTTACTTGTATAGCCCTATATAGATATATTATTATTTATTATCAACTTTTAACCTAAAGCGGGAGGATATTAAATGGCAAAGATCACAGGAAAGGCAGTAGGAGCAAGGATCAGGACAGTAAGAGGCGCTATGACACAGGAGAAGTTTGCTAAGGTAATTGGAGTAAAGAAACAAAATTATATAAGCAGGTATGAGAAGGGAAGGATACCCAATCCAAATATACTCCTTAAGATTTCCGAGTTCGGAAGCGTCACTATAGACTGGCTCCTCTGCGGCGACAAGGCCAAATAGCAAGGGTTTCGGTAGATACCTGCGGGCTTGCCCGTGGGTATCTACCTAGCGAACAACGAGAGAGAGGCGGAGGCTCAAAAGGCTTGGCCTTTGGAGGGGGCGACGCAAGTGCCTTTAAAAGGATAGATTATTTTATCCCGACATGGACGGCTACGATCCCGCCTGAAAGGTTGGTATATTCGACCTGGGAGAAACCAGCCTGACACATTGTCTCAGCTAAACGCTCCTGATCAGGGAACTTTCTGATAGAGTCGGGGAGGTACTGGTAGACTCCTGTATTGTCCCCGGCTACTATTTTCCCTATGCCCGGCAGAATCTTAAACGAGTAGAGGTCATAAAGCCCTCGCAGGAGGACATTTACCGGCCTTGAGAATTCAAGGCATACTACCCTTCCTCCGGGCTTTAATACCCTGCAGATCTCACTGAAGGCCCTATTAATATCCGTTACATTCCTTATACCAAAACCGACAGTTACGGCATCAAATATACCATCCGGAAAGTTCAAGCACTCCGCATTCCCCTGAACAAGCAGGACCCTTTTATTAAGACTATATTTTAGAAGCTTCTCCTTGCCTACAAGAAGCATCCTGTGGTTCAGATCAAGCCCTACAACAAGACCTTTCAGGCCAACCCTCTGTGCCAGAAGCATAGCGATGTCTGCAGTCCCGGCACAGACGTCCAAACACCGTCCATCCTCCTTTACAAGGACCTTGCCCGCAGCAAACCTCTTCCAGGAATGGTGGAGACCAAAACTAAGAAGGCTATTGTTCAGGTCATAGCTTTCAGCAATGGATGTGAACATCTGCTGAACAACCTTTTCCTTTTCCTTCAGATCAACATTGAACATGGCTTACAAACCCTTACGCATGATTCTTGATGCAATATTATCTTTTTTATCCTTTGATTTAACGGACAACCTTCTCTGGTCCACGCCCCCGGAAGATTTCAAGAAAATTCAGGATCTTTTCTTTATCGTATCCCTTTAAGGGAAGCATTGCCCGCCAGGCTGTAAGGATAAGCGGACTTTCCTTATCTTTGCGACCTACCAGCAAGACCCCATCCCATTGGCCTGCATATTTCTTTGTCATGGCAATCAGCTCATCCAGCTCAACCTTTGATAATGCAGACCGATCAAAATAGATCACAATGTTTCCATGTTCAAGATTATGAACCAGTAGCTCAGGCTCGACACCACCGGCCTCGTAAACACCAGGCGCAGCCCATTTATGATAATGGGGGCCGGATGTCGGAGGATCGGTTTTGTAGGAGGCTTCTACTCCGGGTTCCAGATGATTCTGCCCTATTCGTAATTCATTCTCAAAGAAAAGTATCCCTTCCGGCAGCTTCATCCCCGCAAATTGAGGGGGAACAGGGGCGCTCTTCCCATGCGACTTATGGATTTCCTCCTGGGTCTTCGCCAATATTCCTGCCTCCAGGCTAACGAACAGGGCAATGACTAAGGCGCAAAAAAAGAAGATCCTGACATATCTTGTAACCACCAGACTATCAACAATACTAGGCCTTGTCATATTCTATTTACCCCCGGCAATTATTAATAATTATTCACTTTCGGATCCACTTAAGCTGGTTCAAACTCTACTACCACGGGAATCCCATGTCAAGACATAGAAGGCTATTGCAGCTATTATTCTTGTAGCCCAAATATACCTGACTATACTGTGATATTATAGAGGTTACAACAACTCGGAGGAGAATATGAAAGTAAAAGTCTTAGACCTGACAAAAGAATTTCCGAGAAGCCCAAAAGAGAAACTCGGAGGTCATCTTCATCTGGCCAGGATGATCGACAAGGCAAGGGCTAAGAGGAGTGGCACGATAGGAGAATATATCTACCCCTGCCCTCTCGATCAATCGCTCCTCGATTTTTTAGGTGTAAATAGTGATGCCTTTTACAATGTGGCAGAGGAACGGGATGACCAGGGGATCCTCCACTTTCTCAAAGAGAATGCCATACCAAAAGGCCAGGATGACATAGAAAATTGGAACCGGGAATTATTAGACAGAAAACCCCTAACAGACGAGAGCATGAAACACTTCTTAGAGATCAGAAACAGGATAGCGCCTCACCGCACCGATGTCGCAACATGGGTTGACCTTTTGGACCTGGAAGAGGGAAGGGGATTAAAATAAAGGTATGAGACAGAATATAAAAAGGCTTGTCACCATTGTAACCTTTCATCTAGCCGGCTGTGCTTCAGTAGAATATAAGATAGACCGGCTGCCGCCGGGGCCGCGATAGGCGAAGTGGATCAGGCCTTGAAGGAGAGCAGATATACCGTGGTAAAAAAGAAGGCCGGGCCGGAGGGTGTCATAGAAGTACGCCGCTATAGCTCCTATTCGCGCGAATGGGATCTAACCTTCAAGGACGGAAAGCTTGTGGGCTGGAAGAGGTCCCCAGGCGATTCTGATTATAAATTGGGTTATAAAGAGACAGAATATGTCGGATATCGCTGCGAAGACCATTTGCTTGGCATAGCTAGATTCGGTATCTTCTTTTCCTGCGATGATTGATTAGGACGCTGATTTAGCAAATTTGGCGGATCAGGTAAAAACTTCTCTGGAAGACCTAATCCAACTCTCGAATTGACTCACAATAAATGTTACCGTAGATAAGACAAAGAAGTAATTGTTGACTCATAATGCATGCTACTGGAAAAAAGCATAGAAAAGGACGGCATTATGAGTTCGCGATCCAAAAGACCCCCTCTGTTATTTGATGTTATTTGAACAACTGCATATAGGCACCAAACACATACATCTTGCCCCGCTTGCCGCCGGTGATTTCTTTCAGTATCCCGAACTGTTCCAAATCGGCAATCAGTTTGTAAGCCGACGCCGGTGATATTCCCGCCGCCTCTCCCACTTTGGCGGCATCAATCATCGGACGTTGATACAAGCAATGGAGAACCTTTTGTGCATTTACCGTTCTGCTGCCCAACGACTGTATTTTACTATCCACCTGCTTTTGCAGCTTAAGGATGTTGTCAAAAGTGGCAATGCTGTTTTTCGCGGTTTCGATAATTCCCACCAGAAAAAACTTGAACCATTGCAGCAGGTCGTTCTTCTCTCTCACCCTCATCAGGTTGTCAAAATAATGCATGCGGTTGCGCTCAAAGAAATCCGACAGATACAACACGGGCTGCTTCAATATTCCCTTGCTGACCAGATACAAGGTAATCAGCAACCGCCCCACACGGCCATTACCGTCCAGGAACGGGTGGATGGTTTCAAACTGGTAATGCACCAGGGCTATTTTCAATAGTTCTGGAAAATACTGGGTATCGTTATGCACAAATTGCTCAATATCACCCATTAACTCCCCTATGGATGCATATACAGGCGGTACAAAAACCGCATCGCTGATGGTTGCCCCGCCAATCCAGTTTTGGCTGCGCCGGAATTCACCCGGCTGTTTGTGCTTGCCGCGCACGCCTCGCAGCAAGGTCTTGTGGGTCGCCCGTACCAATCGCGCGGAAAAGGGGAGTGTCTGCAACTTCGCAATCGCCTCATTCATGGCCGCCACATAGTTTTGCACCTCTTCCCAGTCGTCCCTCTTGTCCGGGGCAACGTCCTCCTTCTCCAGAAGGGCCTCCTCCATGTTCGTCTGCGTGCCTTCAATCTTGCTGGATTGAGTGGCCTCCTTCAGCACATGCATACTGATGAACAGGTCAATGTTGGGGATATAGTCCGAATACATATCCAGCCTGCCCAATTCCCGGTCTGCCTGCCCAAGCAACTGAATCAACTCCATGTTGTCCAGCGCCCATGCACGGTTGATTGCATTGGGCTGAAAGCTCTTGTAATGCCCTTGCTGAACATAGCGACCAGACTTGAAGTTTTTCATCAAAACTGCCTCACCGTAAAATTAGAATAACCACGACTGTTATTTTAGATTATACATAATAACTAAAATAGTGCAAAGCGTTATTTCAGTTTCCCGTGCGGACAGATCATGCAAGCCTCGTCTTCCCGGTCAGCAATTCCTGCATTATTCCTTGTCTTATCATGCGGTATTTCGCCATTTTTTGCTCCAGCTGCTCGATCTCTGCGTCCATATCGCTGAGGCCTCCTACTCCATTTCGCCTACTCGGCTGTCGCTCCAAAGTAGCTTTGACGGAAATAAAGATATAGCAGAAAGCCCCACCAGCTTACAACCATCAGCACGGTAATCAGGCTTATCATCTGCTGCATGGAACCAGGATCCACTATGTCCAGTATCCCTCCATACCCGGCCAGCATTTCCCGCAT
Organism: uncultured Nitrospirota bacterium; assembly: GCA_964481895.1. GTDB lineage: Bacteria > Nitrospirota > Nitrospiria > JACRHA01 > JACRHA01 > JACRHA01. The sequence goes on from CAYZUL010000014.1 coordinate 51,493, forward strand.
AGCGGCATCCCTGGCCTGGCGGTCCAATAGGTAGATGACTTTATCCAACGAATAGATAATCGTCCCGATGAACATGACCCGGTAGCCCCAGGGCCTTGCGGCCCACAGGCCAATCCCCATGGCCAGGAAGAGCCCGAAGTACAGCAGGTGATAGACCACCGCTATCGCCCCACCGCGAATTGCCCCGAACAAGGGAATCCCGGATGTCAGAGACAGCCCCTCAAAGAGAGCTGATACCAAGTAGAATATACCCGCCGTGCGGATCGTTAGATTTGATTTACGCAAGGGGCGCACTCCAGTTGGCAAGCCCTGCGCTCGGTGCTGTATGACATTGTTCGTGCCTGGGTCTCACATAGTTTCACCATGGCAGCTTCCCGGGTTGAATGACATATGGAAGTTTCCCGCCAACACCCAAGAGCCCAAGAACGACAAGAAATACGAGCAGGGCACCAGTTCCGCCTGGAATGTCATGGATGTTTGGCAATGCGTTAAACACAGTTATTGCTAACCAGAGGGCGGAAAAACCGACGATTGAGCAGAAAAAATAGAAAAGTGCATCATACACGTATCGCACTATAATGGTCTCTCTTGAAGACATGAACCACTTAAAGAGATCTTGTCAATAGGTGTGGAAATAGCATTTAGGCAGCCATCCTTTCTGA
>CAYZUL010000015.1:0-51830 GCA_964481895.1 uncultured Nitrospirota bacterium
TGATAGTGGCCTTCATATTCTGGCTCTCAGGCCTGTCAAAGAAGGCTGGACATGAGGAGAAGGCAATATCAGCCGCACAACACTAAGTTGGATGATATAAGGCACTAATTTGGAAAGGAGATTTTCTATGATTGCCAACAACATTATCCTTTTAGCGGTAATATTCGGTGGACCTATGTTATACGTAATCTTCCCAGTGCGGCCAAAGAAAAAGAAAAATCTTTAGTCACATATTAATGGCTCATCACTAAATAAAATCGTTTACAATAGTGGGGCAGCGGGGGAATCTGAAGATACCTGGGAACAATTATGATTTATGAAATCTCCCACCCCTCATTGGCAAAGAAGGGAAGAGAGAAAGTAACAAATGACCACTCTATTCCACGAAGACCCAAATTACTGTTCTTCACAGAAATACCTGGACAGACTGAATGGCTGCCCTGATTAATGGTTCAGGGTAAAGCCCTAGGAATAATGTCATAAAAGACATAACAAAAAGGGCCATTGTAAGAGCTGGTGAGAAGGAAAGGGGCATGGCACCCTCGGGTTCCTGCATATACATTACCATGACCACTTTAAAATAGTAGTATAGGGAAACAGTGCTATTTAATATCCCTATTACGGCCAACCAATAAAAACTCCCCTGGATAGCAGCATTGAACAGGAATAGCTTCCCGATAAATCCGGCAGTCGGCGGAATACCAACTAACGAAAGGGCAAAGATAACAAATGCCCCTGCTACTGCAGGATGGGTCCGGGCCAGACCCTTAAAGTCGCTTATCTGATCACCTCTGCAATTTTGCCTACAGAGGAGGATTATCATGGTAAATGCACCCAATGTCATTACGGCATAGGCGACTGAATATATCAATACCGCGGCCATGCCTGTCCTTGATGCGACAACAAAGCCAAACAGGATGTAGCCCGAATGGGCAATAGAGGAATATGCCATTAGCCGTTTAAAGTTCGTCTGAACTAGGGCAGTAATATTTCCAATCGTCATCGTCAGAATAGAGAGCAGCCAGAGGAGTTGCCACCATGAATCGTAGGAAGATCCAAGCCCTATCATAAAAATACGGAGCATGGCAGAAAAGGCGGCTATCTTGGAACCTGCTGACAAAAATGCAGTAACTGTAGTCGGTGCGCCCTCATAGACATCCGGTGCCCACATATGGAATGGAACAACTGCTATCTTGAATCCGAAACCGGCCACCAGGAGGACTATGGCCACAAACAACATTGGGCTGGAATTTAAACTATGTTGACTCAGATAGGCTGAGATTGAGCCCAAATCTGTAGCGCCGGTAAGCCCATATAAAAATGCGATGCCATACAGGATCAGGCCTGAGGTGAAGGCCCCGGTCAGGAAATACTTAATCCCTGCCTCTCTCGATCTTATATCCTTCTTCATAAATGCTGTCAGGATATAGAATGAGAAGGACATCAGCTCCAGAGAAATATAAATAGTAAGGAGGTCAGCGGCAGAGGACATAAACATCATCCCCACCGTTGCAAACAGTATCAGCCCGTAATATTCCCCAATATTGATCTCCTCGATCTTAATATACTTGACTGAGATTAATATAGCCAGCGCTGAGATGACAAGAAAGAGTCCCTTGAAGAATATGGCATAGTTATCAAGTGTGATCATCCCTGAAAATGTCGTGATATTCCTCCCCCAAAGTGTAAAGAGGGAGAGACCGGAGCAGATTAAGGCCCCTATGGAGAAATAACCCATCCATTCTTTCTTCTCCTTAGGTACAAAGGGCTCGGCAATAAAAAAGATGCAGGCCAGGGTAGTCAAAATGATCTCGGGAAGGATAGCTATTAAGGTGACTGATGGCAATGTAATCACCTTTTATTCTCCGCCATGAGGCATAGGTTTCTGGCGCACTGTACTGCTACCGGCAGGAACAAGGGGTGCATCTCCTTTTGGCATCCCGGCCTCATCTATTGTCTTGGGATTATTTTTCTGAGCCCAACCGGGATTGACCTTCTGTACAATATTAATTATCGCGGGCTCCATTATCTTGATAAATGGTTTCGGGTAAAGCCCTATCCAGAACATAAAAATAATCAATGGGATCATATATGCAATCTCTCTTCTGTTCATATCAGGCAGGTTCTTGTTTTCCGGGTTGTCCAGAGTGCCGAACATCATCCTCTGATAAAGCCAGAGCATATACGCTGCGCCCAGTATTATCCCAAGCACAGCAACCGCTGCATAGATCTTGTTATGCTGAAACGCCCCTACGAGGATCAAAAACTCCCCAACAAATCCATTTAGACCGGGTAGACCTATAGAAGAGAACATGGTAATGGCAAAGATCGCAGCAAAGATAGGCATCCGGTTGGAGAGCCCGCCAAAATCGGCAATCATCCTTGTGTGACGCCGTTCATAGATAATACCGACAATCAAGAAGAGGGCCCCTGTAGAGATACCATGGTTAACCATCTGAAGGACAGATCCGGTAATCCCCTGGGGGTTTAAGGCAAACATCCCAAGCATAACAAAGCCGAGGTGGCTGACCGATGAATAGGCAATAAGCCGTTTTACATCCTTCTGGGCCAGGCATACCAGAGCCCCGTATATAATGCCGATAATGGCCAGAACCGCCATAAACGGAACAAAATACATACTTGCTAACGGAAAAAGGGGAAGACTAAGGCGTATAAAACCATATGTCCCCATCTTCAAGAGTATACCAGCCAAAAGCACACTTCCTGCTGTGGGGGCATCAGTATGCGCATCAGGAAGCCACGTATGGAAGGGAAACATCGGCACCTTGATGGCAAAACCGAGGAAGAAGGCAATGAAGAGCCAGAACTGAAAGGGCAAGAGTGGCAAATGCATCTTATAGAGCTCAACAAGGTTAAATGTGAATTCCCCTGTCCCGTATACAGGGTTGCTGTTTAAAAAATAGAGGGTGAGGATCCCGAGGAGCATAAAGAGGGATCCGAAAAGGGTATAGAGAAAAAACTTTATAGCAGAATAGAGTCGTCGCCCGCCGCCCCAGATCCCGATCAGGAAATACATCGGAACCAGCATGATCTCCCAAAAGATGTAAAAGAGAAAAAGATCCATGGCCATAAAGACGCCCAGCATGCCAGTCTCCAGGAAGAGGATCGAAATATAATATTCCTTGACCCTCTCATGAATCGCGGTAAAAGAACTCAGGATGGCAATGGCACTGAGGATAGTTGTCATAAGGATCAATAAAAGACTGATCCCGTCAATTCCAAAGAAGTATTCAACGCCCAGGGTGGGAATCCATGATGCCTTTTCTATGAACTGCATATTTATATTGGAAGACTCAAAACCGGGCAACAGGAGGAAGGAGATCAGCATATCCACTATCGATATCCCGAAGGCCGTATACATGATTGATTTATGATTGTCCTTTTTCATAATCAACAGAATGAAACAGCCAATCAGCGGGATATATGCTATTAATGAAAGGATCGGAAAACCGTAGACGTTTGTCATTAAACCCCCGTTCTAAAAAATAAAGATAACAGTTAGGATGGCAATGCCGAGCCCCATAGCCAGCATATAATTTTGGATAGCGCCTGTCTGAAGCTGGCGCAGACCCCGTGCACCAAAATCCAGCGTAGAAGAAACCCCGTTCACAGTACCGTCAACCACATAGATATCAAACATCTCAGAGATCCTGCTCTCAAGCATAGTTATCCATCCAGAGGCGTTCACCAATCCATCAACTACCCATTGATCAAAAGTCCATAGAAACTGAGATAGCATGAGCATTGGCTGAACTATAACAGCAGAATATATTTCGTCTACCCAGTACTTATTAAGAAGGGCTTGTTGTAAACCTTGGAACCTCGTGGCCAACCTCTTTGGAAGCTCCGGATTTTTAATATAAAAGGAGTATGCGAGGGCCAGCCCGGACAAGGCAACACCTATAGAGAGGGCCATCAGACCGAGCTCCAGGCCGAATGACAGATGATGACCAGCGCCCTCATGAACCTCTCCGCTTGCACTGCCTACGACAGAGGAGAGAAATCTATGAATCCAGCCTGATTCAGGGGGAAAACCTACAACCATGCCGATTAACAGAGAGAAACCGGCCAGGATCATCAAAGGAACCGTCATATTATGCGGAGACTCATGGATATGATGCTCTACCTCATGATCCACCCTCGATGAACCATAAAAAGTCAGAAATAGGAGACGAAACATATAGAATGAGGTCATTAAGGCAGTTGCTAACCCGATTGCCCAGATCAGATAGTGTCCCCCGGCAAAGGCAGAGGTCAGGATCTCATCCTTACTCCAGAAACCTGCCAATGGTGGTATCCCTGCAATTGCGATGGTCCCGATCAGAAAGGTCTTATAGGTAGCAGGTATCTTCCTTGCCAGCGCCCCCATCTTGCGGATGTCCTGCTCCCCGGATAAGGCATGGATCACAGAGCCTGCACCAAGGAATAACAGTCCCTTGAAGAAGGCATGGGTAAAGAGATGAAAGACCCCAGAGACATACGCCCCAACACCACAGGCCAGGAACATGTAACCTAACTGGCTTACAGTGGAATATGCCAATACCTTTTTTATATCCGTTTGTACAAGCCCAATAGATGCAGCAAATATGGCGGTAATTGCCCCAACAGTAGCAACAACTTCCATTGAGAGTGGTGCCATAGAAAATAGGATGTTTGACCTTACAACCATATAGACCCCGGCTGTCACCATAGTTGCAGCATGTATGAGTGCGGAGACAGGGGTCGGTCCTTCCATGGCATCCGGAAGCCACACATAAAGGGGAATCTGGGCTGACTTGCCCATGGCCCCTACAAAGAGGCACAGGGTAATGATTGTAGCTATCTTAGTGTTGATCAGATGGGTATTGGCAAACACAAAACTATAATCAAGCGTCCCGAATGAGCCAAAGATCAGAAAAATGCCCAGTATAAAACCGGCATCGCCTATCCTGTTTACTATAAACGCCTTCTTACCGGCATCTGAGGCAGATTTCTTCTGGTACCAGAAACCTATCAACAAATAGGAGCAGAGTCCAACACCCTCCCAACCGACAAACATCAGGAGATAGTTGCCACCCATAACAAGGATCAGCATGAAGAACATAAACAGATTCAGGTATGTGAAAAATCTGTAATACCCTTCGTCCCCATGCATATAGCCTACGGAATATATATGGATTAGAAGACCCACACCTGTTACCACCATGATCATGATAGCCGTGAGCGGGTCGATGAGAAGACCTACATAGGCACTAAAGTTATCGGAAACTATCCATTCAAATAACTTGATCTCGTGGGAGCTAGGGTTTAAGGCAATATCGGCAAATACAATGATCGAGATAAAAAGAGATGCAATTACAGCCGTAACGGCTATGATATGACTCTGATCTTTGAGATATTTTTTCCCAAATAATCCATTAATTAGCGCCCCGATTGCAGGAAATACCGGGACAAGCCAGGCATATTCAACCATGGTACACCTTTAAGTTAAATTGTTTATACCCTTATTATACAACTCTGGAACTACCCTTTCAATAAATTAATCTCATCCACGTTCAGGAATGCCTTGCCGCGAAATATGAGTATAATAATAGCAAGGCCCATCGCTGCCTCCGCAGCAGCTACAGTTATTATAAAAAAGACAAAGATCTGCCCTGTCATCGACTGGAGATAGTGTGAAAAGGCTACCAGGTTGATATTGACTGCATTTAGCATCAATTCTATAGACAGGAGTATAAGGATGGCATTCCTCCTTGTCAGGACACCTACGATCCCTATTGTAAAGATTATGGCGCTTAAAATTAAAAAATGTGAAAGTGGGATCACAAATGACCTCCTGTCATGACACTAATTCCCTCTTTGCCAGTATAATAGCACCAATCATTGCAACCAGGAGGATAAGGGAGGCTATCTCAACGGGTAAAAGATATACACCATAGAGGAGCGTGCCTATGGTTTCGGTATTTCCAGCTTCAGCTATCTTTTGGACCGTATATTCTCCTCTGTTCACCGAGAATGTTGATGAATATATGGCAACGATAAATTCTCCCAAAATAAACAGACCAATTATAATTGCAATAGGATACTGGTGATGGATAACCTTCGCCTTCAGGTTCGTACTGAAGAACATAACCCCGAAGAGATAAAAAATAAGTATTGCCCCCGCATATACAACAATCTGTATCGCCGCAATAAATTCGGCATTTAGAAGAAGATAGAGTCCCGCAATATGTATAAAAGCAACAAGGAGCGCGAGGACAGAGTAAACGATATTCCTGAGGGAGATAACCAGTACTGCGCTGATCACCGTCACACCTGCCAGATAGAAGAAGAGGAAGCTCAGCATAGTATCAGGGCTTCCTCCTTCCTGGACTCGATTTTATTGGTCTCACCAACCATCGGGAACTTATATTTCCGCTCTACAGGGGTCATGCCGCCCCCCTTAGCTATGGTATCACCCAGGGAAAGCAGGCTCTCCTTATTTAAGAAGAGGTCATTCTTGTCATAGCTTGAGAATTCATACACCTTGGTCATGGCAAGGGCATTAACCGGACAGGCATCCACACAGAAACCGCAGAAGACGCACCTTGTAATATCGATATAATATTCCCTGGAAAACCTCCTCTGCGGGACCGTCTCATCTTCTCCACTTACCACAGTTATCGCCATTGACGGACATGCGGCCTCGCAAAGCGCGCACCCGACACACCTCTCTGTTCCATCATCGTATCTCTGAAGGGAGAGCACGCCCCTGTAGGTATCCGGCAGTACCCTCTTCTCCCTTGGATACTGTTCGGTAACGGCCCTGACAAACATATGTTTAAATGTAAGAGAAAGCCCTTCGGCTATCTCAAGGAAGAGGATATTCTTAAAGATCTTTTTTATCATGTTTCAACCCCTCACTATATATAAAACAATTGATGTTACTATGATATTGGCCAATGAAAGCGGGATCATTACCTTCCACCCGAACTTCATCAGCTGATCATACCTTACCCTTGGAAGCGTCCCCCTGATCCAGATAAAGAAGAAGAGAATAAAATAGACCTTCAGGATAAACCAGATCGTAGGGGGGATAAATTCAAGGAACTTAAATGGCGCATGCCAACCACCCAAAAATAGGACTGTAGCAATACACGAGACGAGTATCATGTTTGCATATTCGGCCAGGAAGAAAAAGGAAAACCGCATCCCGCTATATTCCGTAAAGAAACCAGCAACAAGCTCGCTCTCAGCCTCAGGCATGTCAAAGGGGAGTCTATTGGTCTCCGCCACAGCGCTTATTACATATATAACAAAGGCAACAGGCTGGAGGAGCACAAACCAGATCCTATTCTGCGCCTCAACTATCTGTACCATGCTCAGGGATTGAGACAAGAGCAGGACGCCTATTATCGACAGTCCGAGCGCAAGCTCATAACTGACCATCTGGGCCCCGGCGCGGAGGCCTCCAAGCAGGGCATATTTACTATTTGATGCCCAGCCACCCAGTATGACTCCATATGCCCCGATTGATGCAAAGGCAAAGATATATAAGATGCCGATATTAATATCTGTGATAAAGGGTTTAAATGTCAGGCCAAATATAGTAATCGATTCCTTTGCAAAAGGAATTACAGCAAATCCTATAAGAGCCGGAACAAGCACAATTATCGGGGCTATACTGAAGATTATCTTGTCAGCGCCGGCAGGGATTATATCCTCCTTGAAGAAGAGCTTTAAACCATCTGCAATGGGTTGAAGCAGTCCATGCGGACCAACTTCCATAGGCCCAAGCCTGTCCTGCATGTGACTTAATATCTTTCTCTCAAAGTAGGTAATATATGCGACATGGAATAGTACGATGCCCAACACAACAGAGATCTCTATCAGGGGCACAAGTATCTTGAGTCCGATCTCCACCTAAATCCTTTCTATAGAAACAGAGGCCATTTTGAAATATGGCGTCTTTGTGTCCGGGTCTACCTGGAGATCCGTTAACCCAACCACAGAACTATTCCTGAAGCTCCAGGGAAAGAGGACAAACCCTTCAGGAAATCTCTGATCAATCTTGACCCCGAGCCTACATTCACTATGTTTTGATCTTACCATTACCTTATCACCATCCGCAAGCCCTAATCTCTTCGCATCATCGGTTCCGATCAAAAGCCCTCCTCCGGGATAAATACCCTTTAGGCCGATATCAAAGGTGGATAGCCTGCCCGAGTGAAACAGGGTCTCACCAAAGAGGAGGGTATAAGGATATCCGGAATCGATATCCTTAATCCTGACGTCCCATCGGGATTCGGAACCGTGGGGCCTGCTATTCATATAGAGGTCAAGTCTATTCTTATCATCATTAATTGAGCCAAGTATATTATCTATCTCCTTGTGAATCTCATCAGAACTCCCATAGGAGAGCGGATAACCCATCTTCTCAGAAAGGAGAGAGATGATCTCCCAGTCCGGCAGACTCTCACCTCTTGGATCAATGGCTCCCCTTACCCTCTGCACAACCCCCTCCAGATTCGTAAAATACCCGTCCTTTTCTGCAAAACTTGAGGCCGGCAGGATAAGATCTGCCTGCTCCATTATCTCGGAAGGGAATATCCCCTGATATATGACAAACTCCAATTTCCCAATAGCATCCTTGACCCTTGCCCTGTCAGGGAGATCTTCAATCGGATCCTCTCCTATAAGATAGAGGGCCTTAAGTTCGCCGGAAGCGGCCTTTTCAATCATTTCCATGAGGGTCAGCCCGTAATCATTTGGAATATCTTCCTTCCATGCCTTTGAAAAAAGAGACCTGATATTCTTATCCCTGCAATCATTATATCCGGGAAGATACTCAGGGGACGCGCCCATCATGAGGGCCCCTGATTCATTATTCCCCAGTGCAAGCGGAAGTATCCCTGATCCCTTCCGGTCAGCAAGTCCTGTCAGAACGAGGAGGTCAGCCAAATTCAGGACATTATTATATCCCTCTGCCAGATAGCCAAGCCTTGGACCCGCTATAATGACGACCCTCTCTCCTTTTGCAAAGAGTTCAGCCACACCCCTTATTTCATCCTCTCCAGCAAATGATTTTTCCGCAATATCTTTATAGTCTATCCTTGATACAGCGGCTTTTATCCGATCCAGATATACAGGCCTCGATTCCAGCCCCTTATCATATAAAGAGGAATCAACTATTGCCTTGATAATTCCCTTTATGACCTCCCCTTCAGACCCGGGTCTAACCTTGATATGCCTGCACGCATTCTTTGCGATCTTGCTCGTTAGCGGATCTATGTTAACAAGCATGGCGCCATGCATGTTAACTGCCTCTTTAATGTTTAGACCTACTATCGGGTTTGATTCGGTGACATCCGCGCCGATAATAAGGATAACCTTAGCGGTTCTTATATCCTCATATGAGGCCACAACCTTTTTAGATCCAAAGACAGATCTTATCCCTTTAACAAGATTTATGTACCCGTATCTGGCCTGGGAATCGATATTGTTGCTCTTTAAGGCCGTCCTCATAAACTTCTGAAAGATATATATATCCTCATTTGTGCATCTGGTAGATATAAGACCGCCTATCGCCTTGCCACCATGCTTCTCCTTTATCTCCTTTATTCTCTTTGCCGCATAGCCCAGCGCCTCATCCCAGTTGACCTCAATAAGCTTCTTGCCTCTCTTTACCATAGGTCTGGCAAGCCTTTTCGGATTATCCACAAACTGATAACCGAAATATCCCTTAACACAGAGGCTTCCCCTGTTTCTTCCGGCTCCCCACTGGGAAGTCACCCTCACAACCTTATCATCCTTTACCTCAAGTGTAAGCATGCATCCGTCTCCACAATATGTGCATATGGTATCTGTCTTCTTGATCTGCCATGGCCTGTATTCAAACATAGAGAGCCTGTTGGTGAGCGCACCTACCGGGCATATCTGTATGCATCCGCCGCAAAACTCACAGGACAACGGATTATGCATGAAGGCACCGACCTGAGTATGTGTCCCCCTGTCAATAGCTCCAAGCGCACCTACTTCCATTACTTCATCACAGTATCGTGCGCACCTAAGGCATGCTATGCACCTGTTCATCTCCTTCTCTACTAAAGGAGAAAAATATTCCTTATCAAATGTCCGCCTTACCTCACCAAAACGGGCGGAGGCCTTCGTAAGTCCCATCGCCTCATCCTGTAGATGACATTCACCTCCCTTATCGCAGATAGGACAATCGAGCGGATGGTTCGAGAGGATAAACTCCATCACGCTCCTCCTCGCCTCAATTACATTTGGGGTATCCGTATGAACAACCATCCCGTCTGAAACAGTAGTAGAACATGAGGTCTGCAGCTTGGGCATCTTCTCAACCTCTACAAGGCAGACACGACAATTCGCTGCTACTTTGAGTCTCGGATGATAACAGAAATGAGGGATCTCTATGCCTAGGCTTTTTGCTGCCTCTATTATGGTAGTCCCCTTGGCTACCATCAGCTCCTGACCATCTATCTTTACCTTTACCTGTCCGTTCATAAATTATCCTGTCTATTTAAAGGGGCTAGCGTCGCCCCCTCCACAGGCAAAGCCTGCGGAGCCTCCCCCTCTCGCTCACCTTGTTCGCTAGGTAGATACCAGCTGGCAAGCCCATTGGTATCTACTATTGCTTTAATGGCCAACCGATAGAAGGCGGCCTTTTTTCATTATACACTGGCCCTCCCGGATATGCTGCTCATACTCATCCCTGAAAAACTGTATAGTACTCAGGACGGGTGCAATCTCGGCATCTCCGAAGGGACAGAATGTCTTGCCCTGTATATTTTTGCAAAGATTTACCAGGAGGTCGATATCCTCCATCCTCCCTTCTCCTCCTTCTATCCTTTCCAGGATCTGAAGTATCCATGAAGACCCTTCCCTGCATGGCGTACACTTCCCGCACGACTCATGGTAGTAGAACTCCATTAGCCTTTTAGCCACATGCACCATACATGTGGTGTCATCCATGACTATCAGGCCGCCTGAGCCTAAGGCTGATCCTGCGCTTGCTACTGATTCGAAGTCCATGGGTATGTCAAGCTTATCTGGTGTTAAGACAGGCGTGGATGAGCCGCCAGGTATTACTGCCTTTAGCCTTCTTCCCTCTCTTAGTCCTCCTGCATGGTTTTCTATGATCTCACGCAAGGGAGTGCCTAGCGGAAGCTCGTAGTTGCCGGGTCGGACTACATGTCCTGATACGGAGAAGATCCTGGTTCCTGTTGATTTCTGCGTGCCTATGGACGAATACCAGGCATCACCCTTTAATACTATGTGGGGTATATTTGAGAGTGTCTCTACATTGTTTACTACGGTGGGTTTTCCGTATAGGCCATAGGTGGCAGGAAAGGGAGGTTTTAGTCTTGGTTGTCCTCTTTTTCCTTCAAGTGATTCGATAAGCGCTGTCTCTTCACCGCATATGTATGCGCCTGCGCCCCTGTGGACATATATGTCTAAAGAGAAGCCGGAACCTAGTATGTTATTTCCGAGATAGCCTTTTTTGTATGCATCTGATATGGCATGGTTTAGTATATTTGCGGCCTTTACAAGCTCACCCCTTATATATATGTATGCCTTTTTTGCGCCTATTGCATAGGATGAGATGGCAATCCCTTCTATCATCTGGTGGGGATCTTTTTCCATTAATTCTCTGTCTTTGAATGTGCCCGGTTCACCTTCATCTGCATTGCAGCAAAGATACTTGGTAAGATCAGGATCTTTGGGGATAAAGTCCCATTTTACCCCTGTGGGAAAGCCTGCGCCTCCCCTGCCCCTTAGGCCTGAGCGCTTTACCATGTCAATTAACTCCTGGGGCTTATAGGTGGATAGGGCCTTTGCGAGGCCTTTGTATCCATCAAAGGAGATATAGGAGTCTATGTCTCCTTTGTATCCGTCTGACTTTAGTCTTTTAAGTAGGATAAGTTCTTCCATACACTCTACTTGCCCGATCTAAACTGTTCGATTAGTTTGTCCACCTTCTCTTTTGTCAGATTCTCATGGTAGTCATCATTAACCTGCATAACAGGCGCAGTACCACACGACGCAAGGCACTCAACGGTCTTTATTGTAAACATATTATCAGGGGTTGTCTCACCAATATCTATCCCTAGTTTTTCCTTAAGATAATCTATCAGGGAGTCTGCGCCCATCAGTGAACAGGAGAGGTTATGGCAGACCTGAAGAAGATATTTCCCTACAGGCTTAAGATTGAACATACTGTAGAATGTAGCCACCTCATATACCTGGATAGGTGTCAGGTCAAGTATCTCCGCTACATGACGCATTACCGGTTCCGAAAGATATCCATTCTCTTTTTGTGCCAGATGCAATAATGGGATCAGGGCCGATCTCTTTTCCGGGTAATGACCCATTATCTCTTTTATCTCCTTTCCTGCCTCTTCTGAAAATGCAAAGTCCATCTTTAATGTATCCTCCCTCATCTGTCACACTCCCCCATTACTATGTCGTATGAACCGAATATCGTTACAATATCTGCGATCAGATAATTTCTTGACATATGATCAAGCGCACCTATGTGTATGTAGGATGGTGCCCTTACCTTAACCCTGTAAGGTTTACTGCTGCCATCGCTCACTATATAGAAACCCAATTCCCCCTTGTGCGCCTCTGTCCCGCAGTATACCTCGCCCTTAGGTACCTTCATACCGCTTGAGGCAATCTTGAAGTGGTGTATCAGGCTCTCCATCTCCCTTACCACTTTTTCTTTTGGAGGCATTGTCATCCCGGGTATCTCTGCCATTATTGGCCCAGAAGGCATTTTTTCAAGACACTGCTTTATTATGGCGCTGCTCTGGTGAAGCTCCTGCATCCTGCACCAGTATCTATCGTAGGTATCGCCGGACTTACCCAATGGAACACGCCATTTAACCTTGTCATATGCTGCATAGGGCTCAGCCTTCCTTACATCATAATAGACGCCTGATCCCCTGAGCGTAGGGCCCGTCAGGCTGAAGTTTATTGCATCATTTGCCGATATGTACGCTATCCCCTTGGTCCTGAGAAGCCAGATCCTGTTCTGAACAAGGAGCGTATCATACTCTTCGATCTTGGCAGGAAACTCCTCCAGAAATTTATGAAGCTTTTCTGTGAAGCCTGGCGGGAGGTCCGAATCAACACCCCCGATCCTAAAATAACTGTACGTAAGCCTTGCCCCGCATAAACTCTCGAAGAGATCAATTAATATCTCCCTCTCCCTGAATGTAAAGAAGAAGACTGTCATAGCGCCTATATCAAGCGCCTGCACCCCAAGCCAGAAGAGATGACCTATAATCCTCTGCATCTCAGCAATGATAGTCCTTAAATACTCTGCCCTCTCGGGAACCTTTATCTGCATTAGCTTCTCTACTGCCCTGACCCAGGCAAAGTTGTTCAGCATAGATGCAACATAGTCCATCCTGTCTGTCAGCGTGATGAACTGATGGTAGGACATATTTTCGGCAAGTTTTTCAACCCCCCTGTGCAGATAGCCCAGGTAAGGCGTCGCCTTTACTATCTTCTCCCCCTCAAGGTCCAGGACTACCCGTAAGACCCCATGGGTAGCAGGATGCTGGGGTCCCATATTTACAAGCATATCCTCTGACCTGAAGAAATTACCCCCCTCTTCTTCATCGGTTTTAGAGAGCGGATAGTGGGGAGGTTCCTGAGGATAAGACGGAAAATAATAATCCTCTGTATCGCGAAAGGTCTTTTCTGTTGCAGGCTCTTTTATTAACACCTTATCAACCATCTCTATTTTATCCCATCTTGGGAATAAAATCGTATGTGTGCCGCCATCCCCTCCCCTTAATCGGGAAATCCTTTCTCAAGGGATAGCCCTCGTCATAATCCTCCGGCATAAGTATCCTTCTTAGGTCTGGGTGGTTAATAAACCTGATACCCATCATGTCAAAGGCCTCCCTCTCCATGAAATCGGCGCCCTTCCATATTCCTGTCACAGAATCAATATTACAATCATCTTCCTTCACCCTTGCCTTTACCCTGATACGGTGCATCTTACTTGTGGAATATATCTGATATACAACCTCGAACCTCTCTTCGTCTTCCGGGTAATCAACGGTTATTATCTCGGTCATCATGTCAAAATCAAGGTCAGGATCCTCATGGAGAAATCTCAATATATCCAGCACCTGATCCTTTTTTACTTGAACAATAATATCGCCGGCATATTCCTTTGCGATGATAAAACCTTCCGGAAATCTCGACTGTATCCTCTCTGCCATCTCATTCATATGAACCCGTCCTATTTCACAAAGACCTTTTCCTTCATTATCTTCTCCTGGAGCTTAATTATACCGTAGAAGAGCGCCTCCGGTCTTGGCGGACATCCGGGGACAAAGACATCAACAGGCACAATCTGATCCACACCCTGTACTACACTATAGGTATTAAAGATATTGCCTGAGATTGCGCATGAACCCATGGCTATAACGTACCTTGGCTCAGGCATCTGATCATATACCATCCTCAATACAGGCGCCATCTTTCTGCAGACCGTACCTGCTACAATCATAAGATCAGACTGTCTGGGTGATGCCCGAAAGACCCCCGCACCAAACCTGTCCAGATCAAACTTTGAAGAAACCGATGCAATCATCTCGATAGCACAGCATGCAAGGCCGAATGTCATTGGCCAGAGCGCGGACTTCCTGGCCCAGTTCACCAGGAAATCGAGATTTGTCGTAATTATATTCGACTCAAACTGTCTATTAATTAATCCCATTCCAGTGCCCCCTTTTTCCATGCATAGAAATATCCGACTAATAATATTGCAATGAACAGCATCATCTCAATTAGCCCGTAAAGACCAATCTTGTTAAAGACTACAGCCCAGGGATAAAGGAATACTACCTCGATGTCGAAAAGCACAAAGAGCATCGCTATTATGTAATACCTCATCGGGAAGGGCGTTCTGGCATCAGAAAAGGGCTTCATGCCGCTCTCATAGGGGCTTAACTTCTCAGGATAGGTCTTTTTTGGACGTACAAGGTAGCCTGCTACTATTGTTCCGGCGCCAAACGCAATGGCGATTATCATAAAGACTACGATGGGCAGGTAATTTGAAGGTAAATAACCACCAAACATCAATACCTCTTATTACACAAGGATTGATATCTTATAGTAATTTAAACAACCTTGTCAAGTAGAAAACGCACTGAATTTACTACTTCTTTTTTTTAAAAAAAACTATCAAAACGAGGCCGGCCAGGAATCCCCCTACATGGGCAAACCATGCTATGCCATCACCGCCTTTACCTATGCTTAAGGTGCTATTTATAATCTGAAAGGCAATCCAGAATCCGAGGAAAAATAATGCCGGGATCTTGACTACCTGTATGAAAAAGCCTAATGGCAGAAGAGTCAGGATCCTGGCCCTGGGAAATAGGATCAGATATCCGCCAAGCAGACCAGAAATAGCCCCGCTAGCCCCGATCATCGGAAGTGTAGAGCCCTGATTTATTAAAGCATGCGCAAAAACTGCCACGGAACCACAGATGGCATAAAAGAATATAAATCTAAAATGACCCATCGAGTCCTCTATGTTATTACCGAAGACCCAGAGGTACAACATATTGCTCAGCAAGTGAAAAAGCCCTCCATGCAGGAACATGGACGTAATTATTGTAAATATAATCGACAGAGAGACCCCTTTCTTAAGACCAAACCCGTTCATCAGCTCATATGGGGTTACCCCGTAAAGATTTACAAGATTTCTGGCAGAGGCATCATCCAGAGTTAACATATAGACATAGACAAATATATTTATTGCTATAATCAGTATGGTAATTATTGGGAAGGTTTTGGTGGGATTGTCATCCTTTAGAGGAATCAATCCTGTTCACCTGAATCATTTTTTAAGGACGGGATATCACCTCCGAAGATAAGCCTGGAAAGAAAGAGATAGCTTTCAATACCAAAACCTTCTTCTTCTATATCAAACATCTTGTGGAGCGACCTGATCCCCTTTTTTGTTCCGCGGCCCATAACCCCATCTATCCTCCCCTTATACAGACCTGCCTCTTTGAGAGACCCCTGCAGATCGCTTATCGCCTGACTCTCGCCATCAGCCTCTAAGGGGATATTAATCTCACCGATACCCCTCCAGAGGATAACCACTTCGCTGTCAGATGGCCCATTAATTCCTGATATGGATTCCTCCCTCCTTCCTCGTATGGGATCTAACAGCACCAGATCATCTCCTTTGACCTCAGATACAACTGCATAATAGGGATTATTCTCCCCCGCGGCATTCGCTTTAATAATAAAGGGATAATTAATATCAATGAGTCTGTTAACATCTAAAGGCATACTACCCCTGTATAGCCCTGCCTTATCCAAAAGCTCATCTATTTTCACCTGCTCCACCTGCTCAATGTTCCCACTGTAATCAAAGTCCTTATCCCAGATCTTAATCAATGTAAGATATGCTGCAATTTCAGCCCCACCAGCCTCGCTGATCCTAAAAATCCCTTCTTTGTCAAAGGCTGGTTTAAAGATTTCCGTCTTTGCCGGTTCATTGATGACTTGGTGCCCGGGGTTCTGCATCTGGGTTTGAACAGATGATGGTTGGGGTTGGCTGGAAGACCCAACTCCCCCTGGCCTGTAAGACCAGGTAAGGCCTATAGCCAGAAGAAGAAAAAGAATTACGGCAACACCTGATCTTGTAAAGAGCCGGTCATTATCATCCCGAAGCCTGATCCATCTGTATCCTGATCTCCTGGATATCCTGGCCGCATGATGCATCCCTTCAAGTTCTTCTTTCGCCCCGTCTACGATATGAGGGGTAACTACCCTTGCCTCTGCCACATAGGCAGCAAGCAGGGCCTTATCTGAGATGATATTGACAAGCCTTGGAATGCCGCTGCTATACCTATAGATCCTTTCTATTGCCTTATTGGTAAAGTGGACCTTCTCCCTGCCGCCGGCAACCTTAAGCCGGAACATGATATACTCCTTCGTCTCCGTCTGATCAAGCGGATCTATATGATACCGGAGCGAGATCCTCTGGTTAAGCTGTCTCATCTCGTTTAACTTCAGTTTTTCATTGAGCTCCGGCTGGCCGGCCAGAAGAATCTGCAACAACTTCTTGTCTTCTGTCTCAAGATTTGACAGCATCCTTATCTCCTCCATGCACTCTATCGGAAGATTCTGTCCCTCATCTATAATCAGCAATGCATTGCCTCCAGAGGACAGCTCCGAGATCAAAAAGCCGTTGAGTTCATCAATGAGCTCCTTTTTTGAAGTAGATTTACCTGAAAGGCCAAAATCCTGGTTTATCGTTTGCAAGAGCTCTATAGTGGTAAGGTTTGGATTGAAGATCAGAGATGTCTTTATCTTAGGATCAAGCCGGTTTAAGATGAAGCGGCACAGGGTTGTCTTGCCTGTACCTACTTCACCTGTAATGACGATAAAACCCTTCCGCTCCTTGATCCCATATATGACATTTGAGAATGCCTCTTCATGTTTTTTGCTGAAGAAAAAATAACGAGGGTCCGGCGTGAGCCTGAATGGTTCTTCGGCAAAACCGAAAAATTTTTCATACATATCTAATTTATGCCAGTGAGACTATATCCCGAACCTGCCTAAATCTCTCATATTCCTGCCTTATTGTCAATAAAAATCAGGTCCAATGCCGCTCCCCTTGACAAAGTAGATAAGGATGGTAAGATGTAATAAATCGAGTGGAGGCATCTTGGCTTCAAACCTGTCCTTAAGGCGTCGAATAATAAAAATTCTATTGCTTGCCCTTGAAATAGCGCTAAGGTATAAATTAATTTCTGTCTTCGGTCTCTTTATCAGCGAAGAAACTCTCAGGAAAAGCCGATCCTCACTCCACAGAAAGATGGCAAAGAAGCTATATAACAGATCCATAGAATTAAAGGGTGTCCTGATAAAGCTTGGCCAGTTCATGTCCGCACGGGTCGATATCCTGCCCGAGGAGTATACGGAGGAGTTGTCAAGGCTCCAGGACCAGGTTCCGCCGTGCGAATTCTCTCTGATAAGGGAAAGGTTCATCGAGGAGGCCGGGGCTGATCCAGAAACGGTATTTGCCGGGTTTTCGGAAAAACCTATAGCATCGGCCTCGCTTGGACAGGTTCACGAGGCATATCTCAAGGATGGGCGAAGGGTGGCAGTCAAGATCCAGTATCCGGACATAGAAAAGGTAGTTGAGGCCGATCTTAAGGCGGCAAGGCTTGCCTCCAGGCTGCTTTCCAGTCAGTTAAAAAACATAAGACTCGACAGGCTATATGATGAGTTTTCACGTGTCTTGCATGGGGAACTCGACTATATACAGGAGGCCCACAACGCCGAACTGTTCCATGCAAATTTTATTGATGACAAGCGTATCATTGTCCCGAAGGTGATCTGGGAACACACAACACCCCGCCTGCTCACCCTGGAATTTGTAGAGGGGATAAAGATCAACGACTATGATCAGGTGAAGGCCATGGGGATTGACCTCAAGGAGCTGGCAAAACTCGTGGTTGAATCATACATGAAACAGATATTACAGCATAATTTCTTCCATGGTGATCCCCATCCGGGAAACCTTTTTGTCCAGAAAGGACCGAGGCTCGTATTTGTCGACTTCGGCCTCATGCAGAAGATCACGCCCCAGATGCACAAGGGGATCAAGAAGACCATCATTGCCATCATCGACAGAGATGAGAGGGGGGTTGCCGGCGGACTTATAGACCTTGGATTTATAGCCAGGGAGGGAAAGAGGGGTGAGGTTGAACGGGTAATAGAGTTTCTGATGCAGAAATACAGGGAGATCACGCCGAAGCAGTTCAGGGATATTACCATTGATGACATCAATGAGGATCTTGATTATATCTTCAAGGTGTATCCATATATTCAGCTTCCAAATAATTTTATCCTGTTTGGCAGGACAGTCGGAATGCTAAATGGACTTAATTCAAAACTTGATCCCGACCTCAATATAATCGAACTCGCTAAACCGTTTGCCAGGAGATTTATAGCCGACGAGGAGGGTATCATTGACGCGATCATCAGTAAGGGACGACAGTTTGCAAGGCGTCTCTTCCCAATCTCCAGGGAACTTGAGGATCTTGTTTTTACGGCAAGCAGGGGAGAATTTAAGACGATAATGTCCTCTGAAGATGTTACAGGGGTATTGATAAAGATATACAAGCTGGGATACAAGACATTAATTATTGCCTTTATAGTAGCCCTGATATTTGCGTATAGTTATCTGGATAGACATAAGGAGGCCGTAGCAGGCGTCATGGTCGGCATAACTGCTATAATATTTACCATCCTGCTTTTATGGTCATTCGTAAGGGATATGAGGGGGACTTAAAATCATGCGTTTACGTATAAAAAAATATTTTTTTATACTAATGGCCATCCAGATCCTGGCCGCAGGGGCATACCTCATCTTTACCTCTTGCTCTGCAAAGGAGGATACAAAGGCCCGACTCCCGGTAAAAGACAGCGCCAGCCCCGAGGAGATATCTAACCGGATATTAAAGGAGGGACTAAAGAACCCCGATGTCTTTGTCAGGTCCTCTGCAATCAGGGCCTACGGCGAAATCAAGGACGGGGGCGCGGCAAAGGATATAGCCTCATTCCTCAAGGACGATGCGGCATTTGTAAGGCTGTTTGCCGTAGAGGCACTGGGAAATCTTGGCGGGCAGGATGCGTCCCAATACATTGTCAGCGCACTTGATGATAAGGACCCTATGGTTCGGATAAAGGTGATTGAGGTAATAGGCCGATCCGGAGATGAGAGCTACGTCCCTGTCCTGAAAAAAGGGTTAAATGATCCGGATATGATGGTCAGGTTATTTTCAGCCGGATTTCTTGGAACACATGGTGACAAGTCCTCACTTGGCTTACTCAAAAATGCCATGTCTGACAAGGATAGTTCCGTCAGGGTGGCGGCCTTGGCCTCTTCTGGAAAGGCAAAGGCTGGTTCTTTTATCCCAGCAATCGGTGCCCAGATGAAGGATACAGATCCCCTGGTCAGGACCTATGCCGCACTCGCGCTTGGGGAGATTGGAGATCATAAGGCCGTACCCCTTCTCATCCGGTCATTGAAGGACCATGATCCATACGCAAGGGAGGCCGCTATCTCTGCGCTAGGCAGGATAGGAGACAAAGGCGCAATCAAGGCCCTCTCCGCCCTGCTTGACGACAAAGAGGTCTCTGTCAGGATCAAGGCCGCAGCGGCATTAAAGAGGATAGGAGCTGATGTCAGCGATGCGATTTTTAAGGAGGGTTTGAAAGACCCTGACTATTCAGTAAGGCATGAGGTTGTAGGCTTGTTAGGTGATCTTAAAAATAAGGATTATATACCAATATTGAAAGAGGCACTAAGAGACAATAGTGCCAGGGTCAGGGTAGGGGCAGTAAGGGGGCTCGGTAAAACAGGTGGTGATGAGGCGATTGCTGCCTTAAAGTCGGCATTGAAGGATAATGACGCAACTGTAAGGAACTATGCGGCAGGAAACCTCATCAGGATTATGAGGGGTATTCAACTTGAAGATAGCGGGGAGATATAAAGGCAATGATAAAACTGATAGTCCTGACCATTATTGTAGGGTTCGTATTCATCACCGGATATTACCTTGGATCACACAAACTGCTTGAAATAAGGAAGGATATCACAGGCCTTAAGACAGAGGTGCTATCAAAGACCACAAGTCTGGAAAAGGAGCTCGCCGATGTCAGGGTAAGGATGCACCTTGTAGATGCAAGGGAGAGGATTATAGCCGGAAAGAATGAGATCTCCGAGAAGAACTTCGGCACTGCCGGAAAAGAGATTGAAAAAGCCAGGGAGCTTGTCGAGAGGGCAATCGGACTCTCAGGAGAAAGCCTTGTCCCTGCGCTTAGACCCATTACCCAGGAGCTCGCATATGCGGAGAGCGATATAAAGAGTCTGAACCCTGAGGCAATGAAGAGGCTTGACGGGGCAAAAAAGGATCTTGACCGGATCATAGAAAGATAGCCCTCATGAAGGACCGATACGATATTCTTATAATAGGCGGAGGAATAATAGGCAGCAGTATAGCCATGTCCCTCGCTGACAAAAAGGGCGGAAAGATCGCAATATTAGACCCGGACCTCTCCGGCATCTATAGTTCCTCTGAGAATAATGCAGGGGGGGTCAGGGCCACATGGTGGGATGAGGTAAATATCAACCTGTCCCTTCATTCGATTAAATTCTTTGAAAAGATTGCAGGTGATGTGGGGTTCAGGCAGGACGGGTACCTCTGGCTTCATGGTTCTGATACATGGAGGAAGGCAGAGACTATGATAGCCTTTCAGAACAGGTTCGGTTTAAATATCGAGGACCTGTCTCCAGCAGACATAACCAGGAGGATCCCTGAGATAGATAATATCTCGGATATAGCCGGCGCCACATTCTCACCCATGGATGGACTGATAAACCCGAACCTCCTAAGAAATTACTACAGGAAGATAGCAGCAGAAAGGGGTGTTGAGTTTCTTGACAGGATTCTGGTAAAGAGGATTATCCTGATGGATAAAAGGGTCATTGGCGTTGAGTGCGCAAAACTGGCGGAGCCGGACGAAATCGTCCTGGAAGAGATACTCACGTCAGGAAGACCCTATGGGCACTATACCAATGAGATGTATGGATGCGATACCCTTATCAACACTGCCGGCGCCTGGGCGCCGGCGATTGCAAATATGTATGGTTCGGACCTGCCTTCACATCCTCTCAGAAGACAGGTCTCTGTTACACACAGTCCGGACGTTGATCTGTCTGGATGCGGGATGATCGTAGATACATCGGGCCTATATTTCCATCCTGAGGCAGGTAATATCCTGGCAGGATATTCAATACCTGATGAGCCTCCTGGATACAATTTTAAGTACGACGGATATGACTTCTTCTTAAAAGAGATATGGCCCAGACTCTTTAACAGGATAAGCAGGCTTGAGCGATTAAGACATATCCGAGGATGGGCGGGGCTTTATGAGGTTTCAAAAGATAAGTCAGCTATTATAGGAAGTGTATCAGGGTTGGACAACGTCTACGAGGCACACTCTTTCAGCGGCAGGGGCGTGATGCAGTCTTATGCTGCCGGCCTTGCGCTGGCAGAGCTCATTATAGACGGCCGATACCTTACCATTGATCTTACCCCTTTAAGCGGAAGCCGCTTTAAGGAAGGCAGGGAGATGCCTGAGGTGCTCCACATATAAATATGGACAAATTGATAAAAATACCCAAAAAGAACATCGAAGATATGATATCGCATGCCCGTTCGGTCTATCCACAGGAGTGCTGCGGACTTCTCGCCGGAAACAGCGGCATAGCAAGCAACACCTACAGGATGACAAATACCAATCAGAGTCAAATCTCCTACCTAATGGAACCGAAGGAGCAGTTCGTAGCGCTCAAAGACATGAGGAAGAAGGGAATTGAGATGATAGCCATCTATCACTCCCACCCCAAAACAGATGCGGAGCCGTCCATCACCGATATTAATCTGGCCTATTACCCTGATGCATATTATATAATCTTATCCTTAGCCGAGCCTATGCGGCCTGACATAAGGGCACATAGGATCATTGACGGGAAGGCAGAAGAGGTAGGGATTGAAATAGTCTAATACCAATTCGCATTCAACAGGATACCAAGGCGGCGAGGAAGCACAAAGAAGGCTGAGGCCGGGACGTGGATGCAAGGCGGCCAAAGGGCTCGTACCTTAGAGCATACCAGATAGTATGTGAGGATGCGAGCCCGCATGGCCAACAAAGCATATGCGCCCTTATCGTTGATCAGGATCCATCGGGATAGCTTCCGTATAATCCGTCTACCGGGATCTCCTTCCCTGCTTTTGTGATAAAGGTCATTGTTGATCTCCCGCCAATTGCCGACGCCACCCGAACAAGCTCTATCTCCTCTCCTGCAAGGTCAAATGGGATAGGGATGCCTAAGGCAGCCAGTTGTGTTACTGTAAATGTGGCCGAGGCAAGGATCACACTTGGCCCGGTGGGCAGGGTAATCGATGCAGTGGCAGTAGAACTTGCATCTGTACCTGTTAAGGCGCTGCTTAATGCCGATGTCCTCGCCCCTATTGTCGGGGTGACTGTAATGGTAACTGTAGTACCCACAGGGATATTCGTGGCGCTGATCCCGACTGTCACAGGCTGTGTAGTAGTGGCAGGAAGTGTAACATCTGCAGAGCCTGTCGGGTTTGCAGGCACAGCAACCCCTGCCACAGTAGTAATGGCAAGGCTCGGAAGTCCCGGGACAAAGACAGAGCCGGGGGTGCCTGTGGTGAATACAGGGGTAGTTGCTGCTGTCCTCTGAAAGGTGTATGACTCAAGTCTTATGATGCCATTACCACCAGATCCCGCGGAACCAGAACCACAACCACTACCAATTCCACCGATATTACCTACTGCGGATATAGTTCCATTTCCAGATATGGTATTCGCAATAAGCCTTATAGCGCCACCGCTTCCCCCTCCACCAGGAGCTCCACATCCTACACCTGATGAAGATCCTCCAGATCCACCATTAGCAATTATACCTCCATTAACCGATATAGTACCTGATGATGCAATAAGGATGGCGCCGCCTCCTCCGCCTCCTCCAGCACCTGTAAAGTTAGTACTACCTGCACCTCCTCCACCACCTGAGCCACCTACTAAAGGGAGGAGTCGGGTTGTCCCATATGTTGTGCCACCTGACGTAAGAGTGATAAGTGTAAATCCACTCTGGAATGTACTTGAATTTCCATTACTACCAAAACCACCACCAGATCCGCCAGCTATAATACCACTTATGATGGTGCCAGAATTTCCACCACCAGGGCCCTTCCCATCACCTCCCCTTGCACCAAGGCTTCCGCCAAAGCCGCCACCAAGCCCACCAAAGCCGCCTTCATAACCCCCCGGTCCACCAGTCCCGGGCTGTCCATCATCCCCTGTATTCCCATCCCCTTCTGCACCAGAAGATGGGGCAGTGCTACCATTTACGCTAACCGTCCCGGCAATAGTCACATTCCCCTGGGCAAGGATCACTACAGGGGTATTTGTAGTATTCTTCCTGAAGGTCACTGTAACACCGGTCGGGATATTTACGGTGGTATAGTTAAACATACCGCTTGGTGGAAGATCTAAAATCGTGTTTACAGTTGGAGAGAAGGCGCCATCAGCGCCTGTGCTTCCGCTATTGAAGACCTGGGCAGAGGCGTACCCATGAATGATAAACATCATAAGGGTTATATATAGGTATATAAAGGTTCTTTTTTTCTTTTTCATCTATAATTCCTCCATTTTTTACTATCCGGGTTGCCTGGGTGTCATTAGCAATCCCCCCACCCCTCCCTCCCCCTCAAGGGGGGAAGGTAAGAGAGGGGGTCTATATAATGGTTGGCGATCTTGGCCTCTGGGATCTGATAAGGCTGATTAATCTTATTACCTTTAAGGCATCATCTTTAACGGCATAGGAATGATTATTATATATAGCAGTCTTATAAGATCCGCCATATTTAATAACTGCTGATATCTCCCTATATCCAGAAATAGTGTTATATAGTATCCCTCTTATCGGGGATATGGGCCCTAGCCTTGGCGTAACAGGATCAGCAGGAAGTCCTATAGGATAGGGCATAGACCTTTCGGCCTCTCTATGATCCCCATTGCTCCGCCCGGCATGGGCAAGGCCAAAAGATAAAATCTCATTGGAGGTGAAAGGGCCTTTCGAGCGATCCTCTGATATAGAGGGATCTGGGGAGTTAGGGGGTTGGGAGATAAAGGATGTAACAATCCCTATCACAGTTAAGCTATTTGCGGAGGTAGCAGTCGCATCAGATGCCCCTGTTGGTGTTGCAATTGTTACTACCACTGAGCCGGGTGCGGCAAGGGAGGAGATGGAGACCTGGACAGTTGCAATGGTGCCATCCGCATTAACTGATGGGGGATTGCCAACAGATATGCCATCTGCAGGAATAAAGCCTACTGCTGTCGCCCCTTTTAGATTTATGCCATTTATTGTAAGAATAAAGGTGGCACCCACTGTCTGCTGAATAGGTATGATGGAGGATATCTCTGGGAGTGTTGAGATCTGGAATATATTTGCCCCTGGGGCAGATGGTGAAACCTTCCCTGAGGGTGTATTCACGGCAACAGTCCGCTCCCCTAAAGGCGCATCCGCTGCAATAGATATATCCTGTGATACAGAATTGCCATCAGCAGCTACGATGGGTGAACCATTTATAGTGATCCCTGTAGATGGGGAGAGGCTTACCCCTGTGACACCACCTAAGTTAGCGCCCCTTATTGTAAGTATCATGTTAGTAGCCCCGGGTGAGCCTGCCTTAGGCTCGATCCCTGTGATAGCCGACCCAAAGGCGACACCAACAGATGGCGCCAGGATCGGGCTAATAGTTACAGGTGTTGATGGAGGAGCTATTTTTTCAAGTTCCACACCGACCCCAGGAGATATAACAGGACTAAAAGTATTTGAAATAGCAGGCGGAGGAGGGGTCTGGATTATCACACCAACAATAGATGATAAAAGGGGTGTAAATGTGGTCCCAGGGGATGACGTAATTGTGAAGCTATTTGCCACAGAGGCGATATCAGTTGTTGTCCCACCACCTGTTGTGATGGTTACTACCCGCTGGCCGGTAGGTGCATTAGAGGTGATAGAGACGCTCACTGTTGCCAGGGTTCCATCAGCACTGACTGATGGAGGATTGCCTATAGATACACCCGTATCCGGTATAAAGTTTACTGATGTGGCGCCGGTTAGATCTTTGCCGTTTACAGTCAATGTAAGGCTTGTCCCTATTGCCCCTGAGATAGGTATGATAGAGGCTATCTCCGGTGGCGGCAAGGTCACTGTAAAGATATCTGCAAAGGGTATGGATGGCCTTGCAAGGCCAGAAGATGTATTTACTGCCACCCTCCTTTGGGTTCTGGGCGCATCTTGCGCAATAGATATAATGATAGATACGGAATTACCATCAGCGGCCACAATGGGTGAACCATTTATGGTGATCCCCGTGTTTGGCTGGAAGGAGACTTGCGAGGCACCTTCAAGATTTGCACCGTTTATGGTTATAGTCAGGTTATCTGTACCGATTATACCTCTATTCGGACTTATGGATGTGATGGTTGGCCCAAAGGCAATCCCAACAGGATCTCCCCTTACAGGCCCGAAGGTACTGGAAGTTGATGCAGGTGATCCTTCTATTATTACACCGACCTGGGGCGCTATCAGGGGTGTAAAAGTTGTCCCTGGCTGTGATGTTACAGTAAAGGTATTTGCTGCAGAGGCAAGGCCGGTTGTTGTCCCACCACCAGTAGTTATTGTCACAACCCTCTGCCCTACAGGTGCGCCTGCGGCAATAGATATATTGACTGTTGCCAGGGTGCCTTGAGAATTTACTGATGGGGGATTACCAACAACGACCCCTGTATTAGGTACAAAATCAATAGATGTAACCCCTGTAAGGTTCTTTCCATTAATGCTCAAGGAAAAGGTTGTGCCTACTGTACTTGTGATAGGGATGATAGATAATATCTCAGGCGGCGGGGGTGTAACTGTGAAGATATTCGCACCGATTACTGATGGCCTTGCTAATCCGCCTGGGGTAGTAACTGCCACAGTGCGGGCCACCTGGGGTGCGGTTAATGCAATAGAGATAGATACGGTTACTGAATTCCCATCAGGGGATACCGAAGGAGCGCCATTTATAGTTATCCCTGTGTTTGGCTGGAAGGCCACTGATGTTGCTCCTCCCAGATTAGCCCCATTTATGGTTACTTCAAGATTAGACGATCCTATGGCCCCTCTATTTGGGCTGATGGATGTAATGGTTGGGCCAAAGGCGATCCCGACAGGTGCAGCCTGTACAGGGCCAAAGGTCTTGGATGATGAGGGCGGAGGCGGGGCCTCAAGTTTAACCCCAACAATAGGTGATAGGATAGGTTCCCTTGCCACAAGCTTAGGCGGTTTGGGTGGTGTCTTTAGGACAATACCTACCTGGGGCGCATATACAAAATTAGCGCCTACAAGGGGCCCGGCCGTATTTATTGTGGCAGATGCGCTTCCAGTGCCCGTTGATGCAGTAATGGTCGTTAACCCTGGTGTATTCCCTGTAATGGTTACAGTGGCTTGGGTCTCACCCGCAGGGATGATCACCTGGGCAGGGCTTGCTGTGGCGATATTAACGTCCTTTATATTTATGGTTATGGTGGTCGGAAAGATGTCAGGATTGCTTAAGGCAATGGTCATTGTCCCTGTGCCGCCATTTGGCTGTATCACCTTTATAGACGGGGAGATGGTAGGTATAGGTGATGGTGGATAGACAGAGATATTAATACTGGTAGAGCCGATAGGATTGCTCACAGTTACAATGGTTGTACCCTGTCTGGCAGTTTGTGATACAGAAAAGATGGCAGTAATGGAGGTATCGGTTGTCTTTGCCTGGGTTATCTCTATCCCCGGGCTATCCGTAGAAAGGCTGCTGCCGAGCAGGTTATTCCCGGTAATAGTTACAGTGCTGATGGAGCCTGCCCTGACAAAGTCAGGATTTATAGAAGCAATCTGGGGAAGGAGTTGCACCCTTGTGCTTTTTGCAATAGAGATGAGATTACCCACCTCATCATAATTGTATGTCGCCACATTCCCCTGCTCATCAATGACCCTGCTAAGCCTCCCCATGTCGTCATAGATGTAGGAGGCGTTGGAGGCAAGGGCATGGATAGGAAGGATCAGGAGGATAAGGATCAGGGGAATGAGAATCCTTGCCAAAGTCAGGTTAGGTCTTAGACGTCCTGGGATATTAGCCATTCCCTTAATCATCTTGCAATCTTCCTTGTCCCTTAATTCTTTCAATTTAAAAGTAGCATGTTTCCTTTTTCTTATTCACGGAAATGGTTCAGTACGCTTGATGGCCACAATAGTTGCTGATCCCTTTTCCCAACTTAACTAAGTTCAAACCAGTCATTCGCCGTGCTTTTTACGAGCCAGAAAATAAAAGTAAATTGCCATTCCAAACCATGAAATCATCAGCACAATATTTATCCACCAATAGGGATAAAAAATATTTGATTCGGCTATTCCAAGTATCATCACGATATATCCTGCTAGGAAAGCTGCGCGAGAAGTCGCCTTGTCATGAAGAAAAAATCGCAAGCATAGGGAAACGACAAAAAGGCCCAGCCCCAATACA
The DNA here is from genome assembly GCA_964481895.1 of uncultured Nitrospirota bacterium. Classification (GTDB taxonomy): domain Bacteria; phylum Nitrospirota; class Nitrospiria; order JACRHA01; family JACRHA01; genus JACRHA01. The sequence continues at coordinate 28,209 of CAYZUL010000015.1, forward strand.
AAATAAATTTCCCCATGCATTTCAAGCATATAGCTTTTCCTTCACGGTATACTGCAATATGTCAAAGCAGTTATGTAAAAAGCTGTAGCTCCAGAAGTAACAACTAGCCCGCCTTTTAATAGATATTTTCCTGCTTGCACACCAAACTTAGATATGCCCGCCAAAGTTGCGGCTGTAGCCTGTGCAGTAGCAGCCTTAGCTGCTCTAACCTGTAAGCCAAAGTATTTACTAAACGTTGAGGCTGGTGATGAAAGTATTTCTGCGGCTTTCGCTTCTAAAACACTGGAGGCAAGATCAGCACCTACAACAAGACTAGCAGCCGATGCTTTTGCAATCGAGCTTACAACAAGAGTTCCTAATCCGGCCGTTGATGTGAGCGGCCCAATGATACTCAAATCCTTTGCAATTTCCGCCGAAGCCCCGTAGTAGTTTTTAAGACAATCCTTCGTTGATTTAAGTCCCTCTGAATCTTTTTCATTTAAAGGATTACTCAAAGCGTACTGATAAAAATTCAGATCTCCACTAACACATCCAATAGGGTCTTCCAGCAGAAAACGACTATGTGTTGCGCTATAATACCTCGCCCTGTAATAATACAGCCCCGTCCCATCATTCTCCCTGCCAGTATACTGAAAGGGATTTGAGCTTGAACCTGTGGTGGTTGTTTTCCCAAAAGGTTCATAGCTGTAAGAAGTATGTATAAAACCAGCCTGATCCGTGAGGGCCAAGACCGATCCCAGGGCATCTGTATGAAAGTACTCATTCGTGCCGGATTGCCGGATAAAAGGCTCATCGATATTAAGCGATCTAAGATAGGTTGCCGATAAGATCCCGCCATTGGATTCTGCAATTATATCGTTTCCGTCATACTGATAATCTGTTCTCACCCCACTTATTGTTTTGCTGATCCTCCGACCTAACGCATCATACACAAAGCTGGCAGAAACCTCTGGCCCACTGACGCTAACCAACCTATTTCTAGCATCCCAGCTATAGGTTGTTGTACCATTTGCATCTGCTTGGCTTGTTAAATTTCCATTGGCATCATAACTTAGATTAGGCGTTGTACTGTTAAACTGTATCTGTTGATTTGCCGCATCATAGGCGGCCTGGACAGCACCAGGCAGTTGTGTTGCTGTACCATTAGCCCGATTAAATGAGATTCTGTTTCCTGCGGCATCGTAGGTGTAGGACAGATCCTCAATTACTGAAGCTGTCCCCTGATGTAGTATCCGTGTCAATCGGCTTGCTTGATCGTAATTATAGCTCGTGGTTACACCATTGGGATAGGCCAATGAAGTCCTTTTGCCTGCGGTATCATACCCTAACCCGACTACCTGTGTTCCCTGTGCCACAGAAGTTAATCTACTATTTGCATCGTAGGAATAGCCCACAGGCTGCTGGCCTGATGCGGTCATAGTTGTCCTTCTTCCGATGGTATCATAGGCATAAGATATAGAGCCTAAGGGAGTATCCTCCTGTATTAAACGATTAAGGTTGTCATAGGCAAAACTGATAGGACCGGCAATCGTGTCCGTCATTGCATTAAGTCTTCCTCCCCCATCATATACAAACTCAGTCTTGCTCCCATCATCAAATATAGATGATATCCTCCTGTTTAGAAAATCATAGCCAAATCTACTTATTTGTCCCTTCCTGTCTGAAAACTGGATCATGTTTCCATTTAGGTCGTAGGAATAGATCTCTTTTCTTAGAAGTGGGTCTGTCCTGGTGGCAAGTCTATCCATGCTGTCATAGGTATATGTTGTGGCCTGGTTCCTGGCGTCTGTAACAGAAAGGAGATTTCCGTTAGGATCATAGCTAAACTTAGTTAAGCCCCCTATGGCATCTGTTATCTGGGTTACCCTGTTTAGGCCGTCATAACTAAACCCTGTGCCCTTGCCCCTTGCATCTGTTATCTGGATCAGCCTTGATACAAGGTCATAGGTGCGTCTTGTCTTATTGCCAAGAGGATCAGTGGTAGTAATCAGATTTCCTGCCTGATCATATTCAAATGTAGTGGTATTGCCTAGAGGATCTGTCACGCTAATAGGCTGGCCAAAGGTGTTATAAGAGATGGTGGTGATATTTCCCAAGGGATCTGTGGTCTTTATCAGATTCCCCCTGGTATCATAAGCAAAGCTCGTGATATTGCCTAATGCATCTGTAATCTTTGTGAGCCTGTTAAATATCGGTTCATAGGTAAAGCGTGTGATATTTCCTTGGGGATCTGTGATAGAGGTAATATTCGCCTTATCATCATAAGTAAATGTTGTCTTTCTTCCAAGAGGGTCTGTAACTGATAGGAGTTCATTTGTAAAGGGCCTCCTCTCATATATGGTCTTCTGGCCAAGTGCATCAATCACTTCCGTGGGATAGCCAAAGTTATTAAATCTATAAGTGGTAATATTACCCTTTGGGTCTGTTACAGTCGATTCTGTTATATATGATCCGAATGCGGTATATTTGAAATTGTATATCTCCCCTGTTGGCCCTGTCTGTTGGGAGACCCTGCTGGTTGATGCGTCATAGTTATTGGCAAGGAAGACTATGTTCCTTGGGTCTGTGATATTTATCATCCTCCCCTGGTCATATGCATATCTTGTGATATTGCCTTGAGGGTCAGTTACACTATCTAAGAAGCCCTGGAGGTTGTAGGTATATCTCACCTGTCTACCTATGGGGTCAGTTATAGATGTTATCCTGTTTGAGGCATCTGAACTTATGTCTAATCCCCTCCCATCAGGGGTTAGGATCCTAAAGGCCCTCCCTGATGAGTCTCTTTGTATGGTTATTTTATTTCCGTTTCTGTCTTCCTGTTCTATGAGCCTTCCATTTGAATCAAATCTGAATATCATCCCATCTTTGAAGGCCATACTATATATCCCTGATTCCTGGGTGATTATAACGCCTTTAAAGTCAGGCTCTGTTGTGTTTGTGAATGAGCCATCAGCAGCTTGGGAAAATGTTACCCTGGAGGCCCCGGGCATTATATAGTAGATGGTATTCTGGACCCTGGAGAGGAGCAGGTCTAGATTCATAGATGTACCTATACCAAAGGGACCAGGTACGCTTGACTGGGTGCGATGTGTCCTGGTGATGGTGATTGGCATCCTGCCGGGCAAGACCAAATCTGTCTTTGTTACGACAAGGAGCCCTGTTGCCATATTTACAGGATCACCGCCAACGGAGCTTAGGCTTCCATATAGTAGATTTAATATTTGAACTATAGTAGGTATCCTTGGGCCTGAGGAGCCGCAGCAGAACTTAGGTATACCTGCGCCAGGGTCTGGGATGATCTTTTTTGCATCAGGGGAGACTGTCCCCATGCCATATTTTTTCCACTGGTTGCTGTTAAGATCAGGGGTCAGGGATTCATCATAATACCAGAGTTCTATCCTCTGGCCGGGTAAGGCATCTATATCATTGGGATAGGTTACCTCTATTGGTCTATCCGGTATCCCACCGCCTGGTTTTCCAAAATAGTAGAGGTAGACCGTCTTCATATCTACCCCATCAGGGAGGGGGCGGATCGGGAGCCGATCTGGTGTTGTGGTGGTTACCGAGACCTGGGTATTTGGCTGTCCATCCCATCCTATGATCCTGACGCCCTGGGGTATTGTCATCTGATAGTCGGGTATCTCAGGATCGGTAACGATCGTGGTCTTTGTGGGGTCGATAGGGGTTACGTTCTTTATATCCTGCTCTTGTAAATATAGGGTATAGCCAAGTTCATTCGCCTGGCCTGTAGCGATCGTTACAGGTATCGGGATAACAGGGTAGACTTTAGTTTGAGTTGATGCAGGGGTGCCGTCTATCATGATGATCTGATCCCCTATTGGCGGGTTCTCAAAGAAGAATGTGCCTGATTGGTCACTATTGGTAATGAGGCTGCCTATAGATACCTTTATACCAGGGAGGGGATCAGACTCTTTTGATCTGAATATCTTTCCTTTTAGCGTGGTAGCGCCAACTGCCAATACCCTTAGCTTGACAATGGCGGACCTTGATACCTTAATGCCATCTATTGTTGCTGTGCCTGTAATAGTGATATCAGATTCACCCGCAGGTGTAGATGCGGATGTTGTGATGGTCAGAATAGAACCGGTGTTCGAAGTGGCGGATCTCGGATTAAAGGAGAAGTTGGCGCCAAATGGATAACCTGATACAGAAAGGTCAACAAGGCCGGAAAATAGATCAGGGCCGATAGAGGCTATAGTAATCCCATAGGAGGCATCCTTTCCCTGGACAACAGATGCAATAGACGGCCCGGCTGAGATGGAGAAGTCCTGTCTTGCGCTGACTGTAAAGGGGGTTTGGCTTGTGGCCTGACCATCAGATGTTGTTATGGTTATAGGGCCTGTCTTTGAACCTATCGGGACGACTGCCATAATACTGTTAGACGTCAGGCTTGTTATGGTTGCCGCTGCCCCACTAAAGAATACCTTAGTTGGGGACTTATCTAAATTGGTTCCTGTAATAGTTACTCCTGTTCCGATAGGGCTAGAGGCTGGGGTAAAGCCTGTGATTGTTGGAGGGAATAGGACTGTAAAGTTCGTGCTGCTCTGGGCGCTTCCACCAGATGTGGTAATAGAGATCTTGCCTGTTGTTGCGCCTGAAGGGACAATAACGACCAGGCTGGCAGCGGTAACAGAGATCACCTGGGCTGGTATCCCGTTAAAGAAGACCCTGTTATCTAATGGGTTAATGGTATTAAAGTTTGTCCCTGAAATAGTTACCATTATGTTTTCAGGCCCGGATGTTGGGGTAAAACCTGAAATCGTAGGGGGAGGCGGGATCTGGACTGTCAGGGTTGTAGTTGTACTGATAGGACCGGAGGTTGCGGTAATCGTTGTCGTACCCCCGGCTAGTCCTATAGCCGCGCCGGTTGCATCGATCGTTGCCACAGACTGATTAGATGAAGACCAGGTAACGATCGTAGTCAGATCCAATGTGGTGCTATCCGTATAGGTCCCTGTTGCTTGAAAGGATTTGGTCTCACCAATAAAGATGGTTTGTGTCTCAGGCGAAAGGGTAAGGCTAAAAAGCTCCGCAGGGGTTATTGTAACCTGGGCGCTTGCTGACGAACCATTTAGAGTCGCCGTAATGGTCGATTGCCCTTCGGTCAGAGATAGGACAGGGAAGTCGGCGCCTAATGCCCCGGCCGGGATCGTTACATTTGCCGGCACCTCTGCCACAGCCGCATTGCTGCTGGTCAGAACCACGATCTGGGGCTCAACAGAGGCTGGGGAGACAGAGACATGAAGGATACCTGGCCTGCCCTTTGGGAGGCTTAGAATGCTCGGCGTCAGCCCTGTCACGATAGTAGGAGGCGGTGTAACCTGGATCTGGGCGCTGACAGTTATTTGGTTTATCGAGGCCGTTATTGTTGCAAGGCCCTGGGTAATAGCGGTTACCGGGAAGGTGATACCCGTCCTTCCTGCCGGGACTATCACAGATCCTGGCGCATTTATGACTGTTGATGCACTGTTTGTAAGGGGGATGGTCGTGTCGGATAGTTGGGCCGCATTGATAGTAAGGGTAAAGCTGCCTGTTGCGCCCTCCTGGATAGAAAGGGGGTTTGGCAGGAGCGATACAACCGTAGGTAGAGGAGGAATTATATGGATGATTGCAGTCTGGGCGCTATTGTTTAAGGAACCTGTAACCACTGCATCACCCACAGCAAGCCCTGTCACTGTAAAAGATGTCTCTATCTGACCCTGTGGCACCGTCACGCTGGCCGGGGCCAGGAGCAGACCGACATTATCCACGCTTAATTGGACTTCTTGATTCGTAAGCTGCGCTGCGTTTAAGGTCGACGTGAGCGTAGCTGTTGCGCCAACTGCAATTGAAAGGGGTGAAGGGAGGAGCGAGACTATAGCGGGCGCAGGAGGCATCACCTGCACGGCTGCCTGGACCGTTGTATTGTTGAGGCTTGCCTGCACCATAGAGGTGCCGAGGGCCAATGTGCCGACTTGAATCTGTGCAGTGGTCTGGCCTGCCAAGACTGTTACTGTTGCAGGTACTGTGACTATATTGCCAGGCGCTGATGAGACTGAAATAGTTGTGTCTGCAACTTGAGCAGCGGAGATCGTTACCGTAAGGGTAGTTACAGCACCCAGGGTTACCGGATTTGTAGGGGGAAGAAGGGAAACCACCGTAGGCAGGGCCTGGGTTACAGAGACCGTGCTTGTGGCAGAGGTCCCATTTAGGCTTGCCTGGATTTGGGCTGTGCCTTGGCTGTTGGCACTTACAGAGACCGGCGCACTTATCTCTCCTGCCGGGATTGTTACACTGGCCGGCACAAAGGCTATTTCAGGTACGCTGCTATTTATTGTAACAAGGATGTCTTGTGCCTGGGCAGAGATGATCGTTACAGTCAAGAACCCTGTCCCGCCCTGGGTGATAGAAAGCATGCCTGGAAGGAGGCTTGTGATTGCAGGGGGAGCAGTTGTAATCCCCATTGTCGCACCAAACCTTGAGGGCCTGCTTATGGCATCAAAATAGAGTCTTATTCCTACAGCATTGCTGTGACCAGGACATTTTGTCCCATCAGGGTTTGTACCTATCCTGGTCAGGACCCTGAGTGTAAGGCTATCTGTAGTACCGTTGAAGACCTCCTGGGGAAATTGTCCGAATGAGACTAATGCCTCCAGGGCACTTGCAGGATTACGGGTAATCCCTGTAATGCAGAGGGTCTGACCAGAGGCGATAACTATACCGTTTTTTATTATCTCTGCCCTGACGTCAAACTGGGTCCCCTGATCATCGCTATTCTTTAACCCAAGGAAGACATGGAGGGGAGAGAGCGCACTGAGTATACCTGCTGCCGGGGGAGGAGAGGCTGTCCATGTCCCCACCTCCTTCCATAGATTGCCGCCGGTAAAGTTTATGCTCGCTGAATCCTTGTATTTGGCTGTGCTGGAGGCAGGAGTGGTGGTATTTAGAAAAAGGGTAGCCGGATTTGCATCAGTACCCGTGCCATGGAGGAAGAAGTCTGATGTGCCCTGGGCAGAGGCAATAGATGAAAGGGAAAAGATTATGCATATTACAATCAGGAGGATTCTGATATTAACCGTCTTGACAGCGAGATGCACGTAGTGCCCCTTATCATCCAGGTAGACCCTCCCGCAAGTCTACTTTCAGACAGTATATTTTATTTCAAAACTGTATGTTTTATACCAGACCGAAAAAAGGTTGTCAAGAAAAAAATGATTCATGCGAAGCAACCTCCTAAAACAACCCCATAGCATCCCTCACATCCCTCATGGTCTTGGCAGCAATCTTCTGGGCCCTTCTTGAGCCCTCATTAAGCATATCCTGGATAAGCCCTCTCTTTTCGGCGTACTCTTTTCTCTTCTCCCTGTAAGGCTTAATGCGCCTGTCTATTATTTCCGCCAGATGGTTTTTATCGGCAACACACCCCAGCCTGCCGGCCCTGCAATCAGCGCCAATCTGATCTGTCTCGCCTGGGTTGAAAATCTTATGATAATCAAAGACCGAGCAGATCTCGGGCCTGCCGGGATCATTCTTCCTGATCTTCTGCGGGTCTGTTACAAGCATCTGGACCTTCTTCTTTATAATGTCCTGATCATCAGATATATAGATGCAGTTATCAAGGCTCTTGCTCATCTTCTTCCCGTCTATGCCGAGGAGCCTGGGTGTCTGGGTCAGGATCGCCTCCGGTTCAGGGAAGACAGGCTTATACATCCTGTTAAATGACCTTACTATCTCCCTCGACATCTCGAGGTGAGGTACCTGATCCTCGCCGACAGGAACCTTCTCTCCCTTATACATCAATATATCGGCAGTCTGGAGCACAGGATATCCCATGAGACCATAATTTACAGTAGTAATATGCATATCCTGGAGCATCGATTTAAGTGTCGGGTTCCTCTCAAGCCATGCCATGGGAATTATCATTGACAGGAGCAGATGGAGTTCTGCATGTTCCTTTACCTGTGACTGCAGAAAGACTGTGCTCTTCTCAAAATCAATCCCAACAGAAAGCCAGTCAATCGCCATCTCAGCGATATTCTTCTTCATCTCAGATGTATCTTTATAGCCTGTTGTAAGGGCATGCCAGTCTACAATGGAGAAGAAGCACTCATGTTCCCTTTGAAGCTCAACCCACTTCTCAAGGGCACCTAACAGATGCCCTATATGCAGCCTGCCCGTAGGCCTCATCCCGGAAAATACCCTTGCCATCATATCACCTTATTCATAACAAAAGCTCAAAATCCAAATGACAAATATCAAAGTATTGGGCTTTAGGTTTTGACATTTGACCTTTGACATTAATCCAGTAATTCTCTAAAGATAGCCTTTTCTACGTCTGCCCTATGCTCCTTCCCCTTAGCAAATGAATAGCTAGGTCCCTTAAAGATAACACCAGGGGCTGAATGATCCCTTACCTCCGATACCTTCATCTCCACCTTTGCAGAAGGCATAGGGGTTGACTTCATCTCCCCACCTACGACCCTTCCATCCCCCCTTACACAGTAAATGATGTTGTCTCCAAGGACTTCCAGGGATATTGCCTTCCTCTCCACTATATTGGCCAGGGCCTGACTCCCCTTCATTACGGCAAGGTAGATGGTCTTCTCATCCTTTGCTACAAGCCAACTCATAATGGCAGTAAAGGGCCTTCCATCTTTATCCTCCGTTGCCATGACAGCGCACCTGCCGCCTTTTATGAACTCAATGACTTTTTTTGGAAGAATCTCCGATCTTTTTTTAATCATTTTTGCCACCCATCCGGATATATTGTTCTTCGGCATGATATGAAGATCTGACAAGGGGTCCGGCCTCTACATGTTCAAAGCCCATCTGGCGCCCCTCTTCTTTTAAGACCAGAAAATCATCGGGATTATAGTACCGTGCAACGGGCAGATGCGCCTTGCTCGGCCTTAGATACTGGCCCAGCGTCAGGATCTTGCAGCCGGCTTCAATAAGATGCCCCATGACCTCTCTCACCTCATCCATCTCCTCCCCCATCCCCAGGATCAATCCTGACTTTGTTGTTACACCCATCCTTACCGCCTCTTTTATAACAGCAAGAGATCTCTTGTAACTTGCCTGAGGCTTTATCAGCCGGTAGAGCCTCGGCACACTCTCAAGGTTATGACCAAGTATATCAGGCCTTGATGCTGCCACTACCTTAAGCGCATCAAAAGACCCCTTCAGGTCAGGAATAAGGAGCTCTACCTTTGTTTGCGGAGAGACCCTCCTTATCTCCGCCACAATCATGGCAAATATAGATGCCCCGCCGTCATCCAGGTCATCCCTGTCAACAGAGGTGATTACAGCATATTCAAGGCCCATCTCCTTTGCAGCCATGGCAACCCTTTCCGGTTCATTAATCTCAGGCGGATCGGGTCTGCCGGTTTTTATTGCACAGTATCCGCAGTTTCTTGTGCATATATCCCCCAGGATCATGAATGTGGCTGTCCTCTTGTTCCAGCACTCCCAGATATTGGGACAGACAGCAGATTCACACACGGTTTGGAGACGATGAGATCTGAGTATAGTCCTGACATCGGCAAGGTCCTTACCCTGCTTCATCCTGACTTTAAACCATTTGGGGAGCCGCATCTCGCCATTATTTATAATCGCTCCCATATTATTCGATCATCCTCGCGGGATATTCAAGACAGCCCTTTAAATCGATTAAGAATCTCGCCCCCTGGACACCATCTATTACCCTGTGATCAAATGACAGGGTTACCTTCATCCGCTTTGCCGAAGTCACAACCCCCCCTGCAACAACCGGTTCATCTCTTATCGACCCTACTGCAATGACTGCTGCCTCAGGCGGCGTGATAACGGCAATAAAATTCTCTATATCAAACATACCCAGATTCGATATGGTGATACGGCCGCCCTCATACTCATCAGGTCTTAATGACTTTGTCCTGGCACGCAAGACAAGTGCCTTAGTCTCATCAGAGATCTCTTTTAGTCCCTTTAAGTCCGCATCCCTGATAACAGGAGATATCAGCCCATCCTCAAGGGACACTGCTATGCCTATATTAATCCTTTTATAATATCTGACCGACTCACCCATAAATGAGGCATTTATCTTCGCATTCCTCTTGAGGGCGGTTGCGGCCGCCTTTATAATAATATCAGTGATAGAGACCTTGATTCCGTCTTGTCCCAGTTCTCCTTTTAGCTTAAGCACATTCCCCATATCAATAGTGGAGGAAAGGTAAAAATGCGGAACAGGGGCCTTTGAGCCCGTCATTCTCCTTGCTATGGTCTTTCTGATAAGGGAAAGTTCTTCCTCCTCAAAATCTACCCCAATAGAAGCCGCCTTCCCGGGCATTGATATATAGGCCTCCACGTCCTTCTGCGTAATCCTCTTGCCAGGGCCGGTTCCGCTGACCTTTGTTATATCTATCCCTGCCTCCCCGGCGATCTTTCTGGCCCGCGGAGATGCCTCAATTATATCCGCCTTAACAGCGTCCCTTGCCTTTATGTCGCGCATCTCTTCTGCAGTAGTTTTTTCAGCCTCTACCGCTCTAACCTTTGGCTTTACTTCTTTTGCTTCCATATCTTCGGCCAGTATGGCATCAATATCCTCATCCTCCCTCGCTATCACACCGATCAGTTTCCCAACAGGGACCCTGGACTGCTCGCCGATAAGGATCTTCTTCAATATACCATAGCCATATGCCTCCAGGTCCATAACTGCCTTGTCGGTCTCTATCTCCGCAATCCTGTCGCCGGTCTCCACCTTTTCGCCCTCTTTTTTATACCACTTGATGAGGACCCCCTCTTCCATTGTATCCGTCATCTTGGGCATCACTATCTTTGTGGCCACAGACCCCTCCCGAAAACAAACAGGCTCAAAATTAAAGGATCTTTAGAGCAGAACTTCTTCTAAAATATCTAGTAACTTTATTTAGGCATCAGTCTACCAGATGGACATAGGCAAGTCAAAAACCTTGGTCCATCTGCGGGGCATCCTTGCCTGGAAATAGATGGGATGATATGATAAGCTACAAAAATATAATGAGGTAGACCCTGTTGGAAACAAACTACAATCCAGAGCTTATTGAGAAGAAATGGCAGGGGTATTGGGATAAGATATCTCTGTTTAAAATGGATCCTGGCAGGAAGGATAAAAAGTTCTACTGTCTTGTCATGTTCCCCTACCCGTCCGGCACCCTTCATGTCGGACATGGCAGAAACTATATTATCGGGGATGCCATTGGAAGATATAAGATCCTTGATGGATACAACATCCTCTCACCGATCGGATGGGATGCCTTCGGGCTTCCGGCTGAAAATGCCGCCATAAAAAATAATATACATCCTAAGGATTGGACGATCAGCAACATCAGGAGGATGAAGGAGCAGCTCATCAGGTGGGGTATAGGGTACGACTGGGATCGTGAGATCGCTACATGTCATCCCGGTTATTATAAGTGGACCCAGTGGATCTTCCTGGTCCTCTATAAAAAGGGGCTTGCATACAAGAAGCTTGCCGGCGTGAACTGGTGTCCATCATGTGCTACAACACTTGCCAATGAGGAGGTGATCGGCGGCGCCTGCGAACGCTGCGATACCCCTGTTGAGCAAAAGAACCAGGAGCAATGGTTTTTCAAGATAACAGAATATGCGCAAAAACTGCTTGATGACCTCTCCATGCTCACAGAATGGCCTGAGCGCGTCAAGGTAATGCAGGAGAACTGGATCGGCAGGAGTGTAGGCGCAGAGATCGACTTCAGGGTAGATGGATCGGAATCAATCCTTCCCTGTTTTACCACAAGGCCTGATACCATTTATGGGGTCACCTTTATGGCCCTGGCCCCGGAGCATCCCGCAATTGAGAAGCTGATAACCGATTCTCCCAACAGGGAGGAGATCCTGCAATTTATAAATGAGGTCCGGAGGGAGAAAAAGATCAGCAGGGAGGAGGCGGCAGCAGAAAAAAAAGGTGTCCCCATAAACAGGGATGTGATAAATCCTGTCAATGGAAATAGGGTCCCACTATGGATAACCAATTATGCCCTGATGGAATATGGGACGGGCGCTGTGATGGGTGTCCCTGCACATGATCAGAGGGATTTTGAGTTTGCAAGAAAGTATGGCTTGCCTGTCATCCCCGTAATCAATCCTGAGGGGACTAATCTTGAGGCGTCGTCCATGGAGGCCGCATATACAGAAGACGGCATCCAGATAAACTCAGGCCCATTCAACGGACTGAGGAACAGGGAGGCAATACAGAAGATAGTGGGCTACATGGAAAAAAGGAAGGTCGGGAGACACAGGATCAGTTACAAGATAAGGGACTGGTTAATCTCAAGGCAGAGATACTGGGGGACACCTATCCCGATCGTCTATTGTGAGAAATGCGGAGAGGTATCTGTACCTGAGGCCGAACTTCCTGTCATGCTTCCTGAGATAAGGAATTTCAGGCCAAAGGAGGGGAGATCACCCCTTGCCCATGCAGAGGAATTTGTTAACACCAGATGCCCAGGGTGCGGCAGTCCGGCAAAAAGGGAGACGGATACCATCGCCCAGTGGCTCTGCTCATGCTGGTATTTCCTAAGATACATTTCCCCCCGTGATACCGGAAAGGCCTTCGATAAGTTACTCGTGAATGAATGGCTTCCCGTGGATCAGTATATCGGCGGCATTGAGCATGCCGTCCTGCATCTCCTCTATTCAAGGTTTATCGTAAAGGTCCTTTATGACGAAGGGTATATCTCATTTAAGGAACCATTTAAGGCCCTATTTACCCAGGGTATGATATGCAAGACAAGCAGCGTTACAGGCAGGCTTGAGAAGATGTCGAAATCAAAAGGGAATGTGGTGAGCCCTGATGAACTCATCGGGAAATATGGCGCGGATACACTACGACTCTATACGCTCTTCATCGGCCCACCTGAAAAGGATGCTGAATGGAATGACAGGGCCGTGGAAGGCGCATTCAGATTCTTAAACAGGATATGGAGAAAGGTGATTGAATTAGCCCCAAATCTATCCGGTTTGTCAGTTGAACTGACAGGGCAGGCCAGCCTCCCAAAAGAGCTTAAGGATCTGAGAAAAAAGACACATGCCACCATCAGGGACGTTACAAGGGATATTGAGGGGGGGTTCCATTTCAATACGGCTATAAGCGCGATTATGGAGCTTGTCAACAGCATATATCTTGTAAAGCTTGATAATGAAAAGGACGGCCTGGCAGTAATGAAAGAGGCCATTGAAGCAGCAGTAATCCTCCTATCCCCCTTTGCACCCCACATTGCAGAGGAGCTATGGACCAAGCTTGGTCACAGTCCTACTATATTTAGGGCAGGCTGGCCGGACTATGACCCGGATGTTATAAAGACAGATGAGATACTCATTGTTATCCAGATAAATGGGAAGCTTAAAGGAAAGATAGATATACCACCTAATCTGACAGAAGATGAGGTCAGGGCAAGGGTCCTTGCCCTGCCGAAACTAGGGGAATGGACAAAGGGCAAGGAGATCAGAAAGGTGATCTATGTCCAGGGGAGGCTTGTAAATATTGTGGCCGGATAGAAAGCACAAAAGAGAGGTTATGGGTAAGGATTTGAATTTTGTTATTATCTTACTCTCTATTTTCCTTAGCCTTAGCCTTAGCCTTAGCCTCAGCCTTTACCTTTCCACAGGATGTGGTTATCGTTTCCTAGGCAGGAGCATGACTGATACCCAGTCCAGAAAGATAGCCGTTCCAACCTTTCACAATGATACATTCGAGCCATTAATTGGAAAAAAGGTCACAGGGTTCATAAAAGAGGAGCTTGTCTCTAATGGAGGCCTTCAGTTAGTCAATGACCCTGCTCTGGCAGATCTGACCCTTATCGGAAGGATAACAGGCTTTAGTCAGACACCTATATCATTAAGCAATAACAGGGCTACTGAGTACAGGGTATCGATATGGATTGATGTAGACCTCTCAGGCAAAAACAGCAAACCGGGATTGACTAACAGGGCAAATATCTGGACAGAGAAGGGAAGACAGGTAACAGCCGTCTACTTTGTAACAGACGATATAGTTGCCAACAGCACAGCAGAAAACAGGGCTATCGAGGAGGCAGCAAAGCTTTTCGCAGAGGATCTTGTAAGTCAGATCCTGGAAAACCATTAGTGTTTCCCGGCTTGCTGCCTTTCCATAATATATGAACTACTCTGAATTCCTGAAGAGGACTGAAAAAGGTGAAATTGAACCTCTATATCTTTTTTATGGGGAAGAAAAACTCCTCATTGGTGATGCCCTATCAAGGATACTGGACAAGACGGTTGAAGCTGATTCAAGAGGGTTTAATTATCATGTCTTTGATGGTGAAAAAACAGGCATATCCGATATCCTGGCAATAGCCCAGAGTTTTCCCTTCTGTTCTTCGTGGAGGGTAATCCTGATCAGGGATATCAATCTCATGCCGGCAGAAGGACTTGAACTCCTTATCCAGTATATCAAGAAACCATCGCCGACAACCTGTCTTATCCTCGTCTCAGCCAAGCCGGATATGCGAAAAAAGTTTTTCCGGGAGGTTAAAGACCTCCTTTCGCCTATCCAGATACAACCATTGTCCGGCGTCCGATTGATTTCATGGATCAAATCAAAGGCAAAGTGCCTGGACTTTACAATATCGGACGATGCTATCTCCTTTCTAATTGAAAGAAAGGGCGATGACCTGCGGGGCATATTAAGCGAGATCGAGAAGCTCTCCCTTTATCTTGACGGAAAAAAAGTTGCAACACTTGAAGATGTCAAGGCAATTACCTGCGGAGAAGAGACCCCGTCCATATTTGACCTGACAGGCTCATTAGGTGAGAAAAATGCCGGTAATTCGCTAAGGCTATTATCACTCCTTCTAACATCGGGAGAACCTCCGCTGGTAATACTCTCAATGATAGTACGCCAATTCAGGATTATCTGGAGGATAGTGGAGGCAAAGGAGGCCGGCCGGTCAATGGAAGATCTCCTTCAGGAGATAGGCATCCCGCAGGGCAAACAAGAGAGGATAATAAAGCAGAGCAAAGCATATACGCGTAAAGAACTTTCCCGCATCTTATCGCTTTTTCTTAAGACTGATCTTGAACTGAAATCCAGCAGGCTTGCCCCAAGGATTGTTTTGGAGTCCCTTATACTTAAGATCTGCTTACCTGTTTAGCTTAGGCCGGTTTTCCGATAAGGCCGTTGATATTTGTTGCCATCCGCGAGATCTTCCTGGCGGCAGTATTTTTGTGCATCATACCCTTTGATACAGCCTTCTGGATAATTGATGTCAATTGCGGAAGTAACGCCTTCCCTGCCTCGATCTGTTTTGATTCTACAGCTGAACTAGTCTTCTTCAAAACGGATTTTACCTTGGATATAGTGGCACGGTTCCTCTCTCTCTTCCGTTTTGATTGTTTGTCTGCCTTAATTGCTGATTTGTGTCTCTTGGCCATATCCTCTCCAGAATTATTGTTAGTGCAATTTTTTATCATAAAGGGTCGGATAAAGTCAAGAAAAGATTACAAATGTGTGCATAATACTTGTTGCCTTATAAAGGCTAAATTTGATAGTATTGATTTTCAATTTGTTCGGGTCTGCTAATATGCTTGACGTGAGATTTGTTATTGAAAATCTTGATTTTGTTCAGGAGGCCCTGTCTGCGCGGGGCCAGAGGATTGATTTTTCTGGATTTACCGATCTTTCCTCCGAGAGGAAGCGGCTTCTCCTGTCAGGGGATGAGCTGCGTCAAAAGAGGAATGCCGTCTCTGATGAGATAGGAAGGCTTAAGGCCTCAGGACAAAAGACAGATCAACTGATCTCTGAGATGAAGGCAGTATCGGACAGGATTAAGGAGATTGAGGTAAAGACAAGGGATATTGAGGAGAGGCTGAACAGTTTTTTGCTGGTAATCCCGAATATTCCCCATCCCTCGACACCTAAGGGGAAGGATTCAAATGAGAATAAGGAGGTTAAGAGGTTTGGTGAGCCGCCCCAGTTTGATTTTAAACCAAAACCCCACTGGGATATTGGTGAATCACTTAATATACTCGATTTCGAAAGGGGCACAAAGATAGCGGGAAGCCGATTTACCCTATATAAAGGAACCGGTGCCAGGCTTGAGAGGGCACTGATAAACTTTATGCTCGACCTTCATACAAAAGAGCATGGATATATTGAGGTGCTTCCTCCATTTATGGTAAACAGGGCCAGCATGACCGGGACAGGCCAGCTCCCCAAGTTTGAGGAAGACCTCTTCAGGTGCAAGGATGATGACTACTTTCTGATCCCTACTGCTGAAGTGCCTGTAACAAATATCCATCAGAATGAGGTAATATCCGAAGAGAAGCTTCCTATCTCATATGTCGCCTATACGCCATGCTTTAGGAGGGAGGCAGGCTCTTATGGGAAAGACACCAGGGGCCTTATAAGGCAGCATCAATTTAATAAGGTTGAGCTTGTAAAGTTTGTTATGCCAGATATATCCTACGAAGAACTGGAAAGGCTTCTCTTGAATGCTGAGGAGGTATTAAGGAGACTCGGGGTACACTACAGGGTTGTTCAGCTCTGCACAGGCGACCTCGGTTTTGCCTCTGCCAAGACCTATGATATAGAGGTATGGCTCCCAAGCCAGGAAACATTCAGGGAGATATCATCCTGCAGCAACTTTGAGGAATTCCAGGCAAGACGCGCCGGAATTAGATATGTCTCCAGGGATGGAAAGAGAAGGGGGTTTGTACATACCTTAAATGGCTCAGGCCTGGCAGTAGGAAGGACACTTGTGGCAATACTGGAGAATTTCCAGCAGAAGGATGGGAGCATACTGATCCCTGAGGCCATAAGGCCTTATATGGATGGGATGGATAGGATAGTTAAGTAGGTTAAGGCATGAAGAAGGCTGAGGCTAAGGTTGAGGCTGAGAATTTCCTAAACCTAAACCTTTTTATTGATGGAGGGGTGGCCGAGTGGACGATGGCGGCGGTCTTGAAAACCGTTGTGTGACGAGCACCGTGGGTTCGAATCCTACCCCCTCCGCCAACAATACAACTTGTAATTAGTAACATGTAATTATTAACTCTGGTGAGATGAAGCCACCATTTAGGTTTTTAGAGTGGCAAGTCTATAAGGATGCAAAAGAATTATTTCTTAAGGAAAGTCCCTTTCAGATTGGAATATTGCACTGCTTTATTTATCTTTTGCGCTCTCATTTATTCCATCCATCAATGTCTGCAACTCTTCCCATCGGGCATACCACTCGGTTAGTTCTTCCTCTAACAACTCAAGCCTTGCCTTGGCTGCAGAAACCTTGTCCCCATTGTTACGATAAAAAGCAGGTTCACCCAGGGACTGAATAATCTGCTTCTTCTCTGATTCGAGTAACTCGATGTTATTTGGCATGGCATCAAGATCTTTCTGTTCTTTAAGGGTCATCTTGCGCGGTTTTTCGGGTTTGGGACGCGGTTTTTCCTTTTTTTCTTCCGTCCTGGCCGGGACTGTTGGAACCGTATCCTTCTTCTGTCTAAGCCAGTCATCATATCCCCCGACGTATTCATTCACCATGCCTTTGCCTTCGAGCACAAGAGTGCTGGTTACAACGTTATTGATAAACTCCCGGTCGTGGCTTACGAGCAGTACGGTTCCCTGATAGTTCATTAAGAGTTCCTCGAGCAGATCAAGGGTCTCGATATCCAGATCGTTTGTAGGCTCATCGAGCACAAGCACATTTGACGGCTTAGTGAAGAGCTTGGCGAGCAGTAGACGGTTTCGCTCCCCCCCGGACAGAACCTTGACAGGACTGCGTGCACGCGCAGGCAAAAAAAGAAAATCCTGGAGATAACCGATGAGATGCCTCCGGATTCCATTGATGGTCACATAATCGCTGCCGTTCGCTACGTTATCCTGAACGGACTTTTCATCATCTAATTGCGCGCGATGCTGGTCGAGATAAGCCACTTCGATGTTTGTGCCTTGCCGCACTGTTCCTTTTTGCGGCTTCAGTTCGCCCAGCAGAATGCGGAGCAACGTTGTTTTGCCGGAGCCGTTCGGCCCAATGATTCCTACCTTGTCGCCTCGAATAATAGTCGTTGATAAGTCACGGATAATCTCATTATCGTTGTATCTGTGGCAAACTCCCTTTACCTCTATCACAAGTTTTCCGGTACGCTCTGCCTCCTGCATCTGCATCCGTGCTGTACCGGGTAATTCACGCCGTTCGCTCCTTTTCCTTCGTAAATCTTTGAGTGCACGCACGCGGCCTTCGTTTCTCGTACGGCGCGCTTTTACGCCCTGGCGAATCCATACCTCTTCTGCGGCAAGTTTCTTGTCGAACTTTGCGTTTTCGACAGCCTCGATATCTAGTGCTGACTGCTTATTGTCGAGATAGGTCTGATAATTGCCGGGCCAGCTTGTGAGTCTGCCACGGTCCAGGTCAACAATTCGAGTAGCTAGTTTTTGAAGCAGCATCCGGTCGTGGGTTACGAAGAGCAGTGTGCCGCGGAAGGAGAGCAGGAACTCTTCGAGCCAGGCGATGGAATCGATATCCAGATGGTTCGTTGGTTCGTCGAGAAGCAGAAGGTCAGGCTCGTCTGCTAAGGCCTTAGCAAGCAGGACACGCCGCTTGAGCCCGCCGGATAGTTCGGAGAACTCGGCTTCCTCAGGAAGTTTAAGGCGGGAGATGACGGTATCGACACGCTGTTGTATTTGCCACCCGCCGGTTGCCTCGAATTTGTGTTGAACATTTTCGAGATCTGACATAAGTTTTTTGTTATTGTTATCATGGGCAAGATTGCTGCTTATATGATGATACTCGGCAAGGAGTTTCCCCTGGTTGCCGAATGCGCTGGATACAACGTCGAACACGCTTCCGGAAAGCGATTGCGGTACCTCTTGCGTAAGGAGCATAATGCGCACCCCTTGCTGAAACACAATATTACCGTCATCCGGCATAACTTCGCCGTTAATGAGCCGCATGATCGTGGATTTGCCTGTACCATTTCTACCGACAAGGCAGACTCGTTCCCCGCGGTCGATAGAGAGATCAACACCTTCGAGCAAAAGGGGGCCGCCGAAACTGACATTCACATCTTGCAGGCTTACTAATGCCATGAAATACCTTAGGTGAATTAGGTTTTAGTCAATGAATAATCTTTCAGGAAAGTCTTTAATCCCTGAAGCATCTAAATGATTTGATGGGTTGAATTATACCACATCAACAATAATATTATGGAGCCCGGTTGTGCCGTTCGGGAACGAATTGCTCTCTTCCGCCGTCTGGAGCCTTCCCTTCATATCAGTGGCCCTTACAACCATAGAATATTCACCGCTTTCAGGGATATTCCATAGGTACCTCCATTTGATCCAGGCATACTGAGAGATGGTATCCTCTATTAACGCCACATTCCATGACCTGCCACCATCTATTGAAATCTCTACCTTACTTATGCCTTCATCACCGGCAAAGGCTATCCCTTTTATGGTGTAGTTCTTATCCCGGATGGTCTGGTATAATCCAGGATCATCTATCCTCGATTGAATATTGATATATGCCTCATCAGACCATCCCCTTGTCTGCCAGTAGCCAAGGTAGTTGTTATCTGCAAGCTCTATCTCTCTCAGCCATTTGACGTTCTTCATTCCGTAGATCCCGGGAACTATCGCCCTTAGGGGATATCCATGTTCTAACGGGAGTTCCATGCCGTTCATCTTGTAGGCGAGCATAACATCGTTGTTCATGGCATAATAGTATGTAATGCTGTCGCTGTAACCGTCTGCCCCCTTTAATACAACCTTGTAAACTCTGTCTTCTGCCTGTGCCTCTCTTAACAGTGAACTAAGCGGTATTCCCCTCCAGAGGGCATTTGACATCTTATCGCCGCCTATTTCATTCTCTATGCACTCTAGCGTTACAGCCTTTTCAATATAAGGCCTGCTAAGGATATCTTTATAGGTAAGGACTATTCTTTTACCGACAAGGCCGTCGATTGACAATGACCAGCTATTGATATCCATGCCTGGTATCGAGGCATAGCTTACAGTGTAGAAGTTATCATTTGGGGTCACAAGTTTAGTATCTCTCGGAGGTTTTGCATAGATTTGTCTTAGTATGAAGGTTGCCACGCTGCTGCTTTTTGCGAGGAGTGTTCCCAGAAGTCCTGTAAGAAGTCCTATCCAGGTATATCTTAGAACGCTTCTCCTGTTAAGATCCATTTGTTAATTTTAAACCAGAACCTATGGCATCTTCAATATTTAAATAAACCCGTGTTCCCTGATAAACTCGATGTCTATCATTCTTTTAACGGGTTCTCTGTGTTCCTGCTTTAGGAGGGACTCTACATATTTTCCTATCAAGTCGTTTTCCAGATTCACCTTTTCGCCGATCTTCTTGGACCCCAGGGTGGTCATTTTTATAGTATAGGGGATAAGCATTACCGTAATTGAGCTGTTTCCCACTTCATTGATGGTGAGACTTACTCCGTCTACTGCTATAGAGCCTTTAACAATTGTGTATCTTAGGATTTGAGGAGGGGCTGCTATTGTTAAGGCGATTGCTTCTCCGACCTCTTTTTTTTTCAGGATAGATCCGACACCATCTACATGACCCGTAACAAGGTGTCCTCCTATCCTGTCGGAAAACCTGATAGCCCTTTCCAGGTTTACACTATCTCCTTTTTTTAGATCGGCAAGAGTGGTTATATTTAGCGTTTCGAAGGACGCGTCAACGGAGAACTCATTCTCCTTGAGCCTCGAGACGGTCATGCAGGCCCCGTCGATGGAAATGCTGTCTCCTTCTTTTAAGTCGGTAAAGATCTTTTTAGCAGAAACAGCTATATTATTTGATTTATCCCTTTTTTTTATGTCCCTAATCTTGCCTATCTCTTCGATTATCCCTGAAAACATCTATTTCTTAAGACAGCTATCCCTCTCAAAGGCATCAGGAAAATTCTTCTTGAGTAATCCCTCTATCTCCTTAAGCGTCTCCTTGAGTTCATCAAATTTTTTTCCTTCAGACGAAAAGTATGCCTTTCTGAAGTTGTTCTTTATCTTTGTACTTGCATCGAAGTCCTTCTTTTCGAGTATGGGATCTATCGTCTGATATTCTGTGAAGGCGATCCTTATCCTAAGTACCATCCTCTCCAAATCCTTATCAATGGACTCAATGCTTTCCATGAGGAGATTTCTTATGTCAATAACGATGAGCTTGGTTACAGAGCCTGTTATTGAAGTGCGATCTTCTTTGTAGAGGGCATTGCTGATCTCTGATTCTATTTTAATGCAGAACCTCTTGTTTACCTCTGAGATAACAGGATTTAGGAGTATGAGGGACTTTTCAACCTTTGATCCCTCACCGTTTTTGGCGAAGGCCAGCATATTCTTGTAAATTTCTGCGGCAGGCACCGGCATATTACTCCTCGCATCCTGAGCATAAACTATATTGCCATATGACATGATGACAATGGTCAGCCCTGCGACAATAATAAATATTCTATCCATGTTCTCTTATGTTTAGGTCTATAATCTTAATAATATATTCTATGTTCTATTAAAAAGTCAATCGTTTGGCATGCAATATCTATGCTAATAGACACATCAGAGATCTCTTAATTTTTAGGTCAACAAGACTTCGGAAAAGAATTGACTATTTATACCGGGTGTGATAAGAACCTAGAATGGGTTTAAGGATACTAAATTGTCTTAGGAGGTAAGATGTCAGGACATTCTAAGTGGGCAACTACCAAGCATAAGAAGATGGTCGTTGATGCCAAGAGGGGTAAGATATTTACGAAGATTATCAGGGAAATTACAATAGCAGCCAGGCATGGGGGTGGAGATCCGGAGGGTAATCCACGCCTTCGGACAGCTATTCTAAAATCTAAAGAAAATAATATGCCTGCTGATAACATCAAAAAGGCGATTCAGAGGGGGACAGGTGAGCTTCCCGGCGTGACATATGAAGAGTCTGTCTATGAAGGATATGGACCAGGAGGCGCGGCGTTGCTTATTGAGATCACCACTGATAATAAGAACAGGACCGTCTCTGAGATAAGGAATATCATGAGCAAGCATGGCGGCAATATGGGTGAGGCAGGTTGTGTCTCCTGGATGTTTTCAAAGAAGGGATATATTGTTGTGGAAAGGGCTAAGGCCGATGAGGATAATCTGATGAGCCTTGCCCTTGAGGCAGGCGCAGAGGATATAAAATCTGACGAGAGCAACTACGAGATAATAACAACCCCCCATGATTTTGAAAATGTAAAAAACAAGGTAAAAGAGAACGGCATAGAGATGGCATTAAGCGAGGTTACAATGGTGCCGCAGAGCTATATAAGACTTGAGGGAAAAGAGGCCGAGCAGATGCTGAGGCTGATGGAGGCTCTGGAAGACCATGATGATGTCCAGAAGGTATACGCCAATTTTGATATCCCTGATGAGATAATGGAGAAAGTCTCTGCTGGATAACATGAAAATATGAGGGTACTTGGGATAGACCCCGGGACTTCTAAGGCTGGATACGGACTTGTGGAGCAGTTATCCGACAGGATCTCTCTGGTCGTATCAGGTGAAATCACCTCAAGACCGAACGATCCCATTTCAAAGAAGCTCAAAGAGATATTCATGAAGGTACAGGAACTGATTGAGACCTGTCGTCCTGATGCAATAGCCGTAGAAAATAGTTTTCTCCATAAAAATGTTCAGACGGCAGTGAGGCTTGGTCAGGCAAGGGGGGCTGTGCTGATCGCGGCAGAGATATTATCTGTTTCTGTTATGGAATATACACCCAGAGAGGTAAAGCTGGCATTGGTTGGTTACGGAGGCGCTGAGAAGGAGCAGATGCAATGGATGCTTAAGAAGATCCTAGGAGAAGGAATCGTCCCGGATTCTCATCACGCCACTGATGCCATCGCTGTTGCTATATGTCATCTCCACTCAGCCAGGATCAATGGGCTGATACAGGCCGGCATGAAATGATAGCCTCTGTAAGAGGGGTCCTTAGCTATAAATCACCAAGCTACATTATTGTTGAGGTAGGCGGAATCGGTTATCAGATCTTTACCTCGGCATCATCCTATCAGGGCCTGCCTGAAATCGGCGAAACAGTCACCCTATCCATATATACTTACGTCAGGGAAGATGCGTTGAACCTTTACGGCTTTCTTTCCAGGGAAGAAAAAGATCTTTTTATGCTCCTCCTGAATGTCTCAGGCGTAGGGCCCAAGCTTAGTCTTAATATCTTATCAGGGATCAGCGGTCCTGACCTGGTCAGTTCTATAAGGGGGGATGATATTGTAAAGCTCACCTCCATACCAGGCATAGGAAAGAAGATGGCCTCGAGGCTTATATTTGAATTAAAAGAAAAGATAGGGGATCTCTTTTCTGTTGGATATGCTGCTACTGCTAATGAGACAAGGAAGGAGGAGAGGGACAAGGTAATAACCGACGTCCTCTCTGCACTGATGAACCTCGGTTATCCCAGGCAGCTTGCAATGGATTCTATTAAGCGGACAACAAGAGACAGCGCAAGGGATCTATCTGCAGAAGAACTCATAAAAGAGTCCCTGAAGATACTGGCAAAATGAATATCTCACGGAACTATCCAGCGAGCAAAGCGAGCGTTGAGGGGGAGGCTCCATCCGGCTTTGCCGGTGGAG
>CAYZUL010000016.1:0-49729 GCA_964481895.1 uncultured Nitrospirota bacterium
GTCAGAAAGGATGGCTGCCTAAATGCTATTTCCACACCTATTGACAAGATCTCAAAACGTCCCGCCATCATCGTTAGTAATGATGCATCAAACAAATTCCTCAATCGCGTTCAAGTCGTCCCTCTCACCAGAAAAACAGATCGTCTTTATCCAAGTGAAGCGCTGGTTCTCTTTGGCGGCAAAGAAAGCAAGGCTATGGCTGACCAGTTGGCCACGGTGAGCAAGTTGCGCCTCTTTAAGCGCGCAGGCATGCTTTCAGAAGAGGATATGCTTAAGATCGGCGAGACGATCAAAAATCCAACTGGATATTTACTAAGAAGAAAATTGTGAAAAGGTAGATACCAGTGACTGGTAGTAGATTCCTTCTTGATGCAAATATAATATAATATCCGAATGAAACAATACCTTAAAAAGAGCGTTCTTTTGGTGGTTTTCGCAAGCTCCCTGATTTTTATCTCTTTATCCTCATCTAAAGATCAGCATGCCGAAAAACCCCCTGGAAATAAGTGGATCCAGACCTCCCCTATGACTGAGCCCAGAAATGGTGCAACCGCTGTTATTTCAGGGGACTATATATATGTTATTGGCGGACTGAATAACACCGGCTACTTAAAGAGCGTTGAAAGGGCCAGGATCCTCGAAAACGGAGACGTGGGGCCATGGACCCGTGTGGGGCCTCTACCCTCAAACAGGGGGTGGGGGGCTTCAATCGTGACAAGGGGTTTTCTTTACGTTGCCGGAGGCACAAACGAGGAGAATGGAGAGGCAATCTTAGGCGACGTGCTAAGGACAAAGATTAAGCCGGATGGGACCCTGGAAAGATGGGTAAAAGAGAAAAACGACATGACGACCCCCAGACGGGGTTTTGCCTTGGTGGAGGCAAATGGGTATCTCTATGTCATTGGCGGATACAATGGAAATCTGTTAAAGACTGTTGAGCGGGCAATGATTGCGCCGGACGGGAGCCTGGGACAATGGATGCCTGCTACCCCTATGAGGATGGAAAGATACCTCCTGTCTGCCGCAGCCTACCAAGGCCATCTCTATGCCTTAGGTGGGCATTTCTTAGATGGTACTGCGACAAACACAGTGGAGAGGGCAGAGATTAATAAGGATGGATCACTGGGGGAGTGGTTACCTGTCTCCTCTATGCTCAACCCGAAGTTCACAGCCTCAGCTGTTATTGTAGAAGATAGTATTTATGTACTGGGAGGAGTGGAGGGGAGTAGTATCCTTAAGACATCGGAGAGAGCGGCCATCCGTCCTGATGGAACACTTGGACCCTGGCTTGAGGAGAAGGAACTTCTGACAAAACCACGCAGCGGGATGGGGGTTGCCTTTGCAAATGATCGCATCTACCTGATAGGAGGGGCAAGCTTTGACAAACTTTTTGATGATGGAGAATGGGCAATGATAACCCCCTCTGGCGAGATTAGACCTTTTAGGCCGACCTCACACATGGCCCGTCAGAGGTACGGATCTTCGACCCTGGCTGCGAAGGGGAATATCTATGTTATAGGGGGATTTGATGGATCTGCCTTGAATACTGTCGATAAGGCCCGGATTAATAAGGATGGAAGCCCAGGGGATTGGGAGATTGAAAAGGTCTCGTTGAATACAAAAAGGGGATGGGGCGCTGCGGTCACAGCAGGAGGCTTCCTTTACATGATCGGCGGGTTCAATGGGGAGGTCCTTCGAAGCGTTGAGCGGGCCCCTCTCGCAGCAGATGGTACACTTGGATCCTGGTCATACACATCCCCTCTCACAACACCAAGGCGGGGGCTGACAGCCCTTGCTATCGGAGACTACATTTATTCCTTTGGAGGGTTTGATGGGGAGAGGTACTTAGATACAATAGAACGGGCGAGGATAACCCCGGGGGGAGGTTTAGGTGAATGGCATTTACTTGATCAAAAGATGACCATAGAAAGATACTCTCACGCCGCAATGGTCGCAGACGGGTTTGTATATATGCTGGGAGGATACCATGGAGAAGAACTCCTTGAGAGTGTTGAACATGCCAGGATCAAACCAAATGGTGATATTGGACCCTGGTCTTTGGTTGCCCCGATGAACCAGGCCCGATATATCCATGGCGCTTTTTTCGCCAACGGGTACCTTTACACAATCGGTGGATCGAGAGGGAGTCAGGTATTAGGGTATATCGAGCGTGCATACATCACAGCAAATGGAGATCTTGGGGAATGGAGCGTTGTTGCGCCTCTATCCCCACCAAGGTTAGGGGCGCAGGCTCTGGTGGCAAAGGGGAACCTATATGTCCTGGGAGGATACAATAAAGGGACAAACCTCGCGCTTGTGGAGAGAACGCCGATTAAAAGAGATGGCTTACCAGAGATGGGAGGAAAATGAGCAGGGTAAAGGAGGAAAGGTAAAAAAGCTACGCTCTTGCCCTCTTTTTTGACAACTAAATTTAACTCTGCTAACATTAAAAATATCAATGAAGAAATTACTTATCGTCGATGATTCTCCGTCTACAAGAAATGCCCTCCATCAAATCCTTGAAAAATCCGGGTTTTTCTCGAGTATAGTTGAAGCAGAAAATGGCGCCAAGGCGCTCGATATCCTGTTAAAGGATCAGGTTGACTTTGTTATCTCTGATGTTAATATGCCGACATTGGATGGTTTTAAGCTCCTCTCGGCAATCAGGGACCAGCCTAAGTATCATGACCTTCCAGTAATATTTCTCACTGTCCGGAAAGATTCCCTTGATAAGATTAAGGGCCTTGAGAGCGGCGCAAACGATTACATCATAAAACCTTTTGACCCGGAAGAACTCCTTGCGAGGGTCAATAATCTCATCAGGATGAAGGATCTTCAGGACCAGCTTGAAAAGCAGAACAAGGATCTTGAGATTATCAATAAAAAGCTTGAGGAGCTGTCTGTCACCGACGGACTTACAGGCCTTCATAATAGAAGGTATTTCATCGAAAGATTAGGCAGTGAATTCTCACGCTCAAAGAGACACAAGTTATCTATTTCGCTCATCCTCCTGGACCTCGACCACTTTAAAAGCATAAATGATACCTACGGCCATCAAAAGGGCGATGATGTCCTGATAAAGGTGTCTGATATATTAAAGCAGAATTGCAGGGTACATGATATTTTAGCAAGATTCGGGGGAGAAGAGTTCATAATATCCCTCTGCCAGACAGGTCCTGAGGGCGCAATGATTGTGGCAGAGAGGATTAGAAAGGCCGTGGAGGAATATCAATTTATCTATACGAGAGCACCCGATTTTAATACTACGATCAGCGCAGGGATCTCAAGCTACCCTAATATAAAAATTGCTAATATAGACGATCTGATCAGGATAGCTGATGCATACTTATATGAGGCAAAGAGGCAGGGGAGGAACAGGATAGTCAGTGGATAGGCCCCTTCGAACCGACCTAATTGAATTGGTGCCGAAGGCGGGACTTGAACCCGCATGGGTTGCCCCACACGCCCCTCAAACGTGCGTGTCTGCCAATTCCACCACTTCGGCACGAGCTTGATATTATATTTTCCAGATCTATTTGTCAATTCTGACGTAAACCTTGCAAAAAGCATATTTTACCATGTAAAATAAAATCACAGCAATTGTCGATTCGATCCGGAAAAACCAGGATAAACAAAGATGAACGAGAATCTGGATATCATTTCTAAGATTGCCCCATTTGCCAACCTTGAAAAAAGATATATAGACAGGATCGTAAAGGGCAGTCTGGAAAAGAGATACGCAAGAGGTGAAGCAGTCTTCACTCAGGGCGAGGAATGTGATGGCTTTTATATTGTAAAGAGCGGCGAGGTGAAGATATATAAGCTCTCATCCGAAGGAAGGGAGCAGGTATTGGCGATGTTTAAAGAGGGTGATTTTTTTGGAATAGTCCCCCTCTTTGACGGTGGTCCCTATCCGGCAAATGCAGAGACCTGCGTCGATTCTACGCTTATAAAAATCGGTAAGACCTCCTTCCTTGAGATAGTTAAGGAAAATCCCGCTATAAGCCTGAACATCTTGCCTAAGATCTCAAAGAGGACCAGGGCGTTTACCTCTGCTGTTGAGAATCTGTCATTAAAGGATGTCAAGGGACGTCTCCTTTCATTTATCCTTGATGAGGCAGAAAAGAGGGGCAAAAAGACTGAAAGAGGTATAAAGATTGACCTCGGGATGACCCATGAAGAGATAGCAGCGCGTCTTGGGACTGTAAGGGAGGTTATCACAAGGAGCCTGTCAAAGCTGCAGAAGGAGGGGAGACTGAGGATTGAGAATGGGATGATTTTTATAACGGGCAGAGATAGGGCTATTTCTGATCTAACCTAATTTGAGAAGCAGCTTAAAAACCTCAGGCAGACATCCCTGTAACTTATGAAATATAATAAAGATTTGTATATTATCCCGTGATATAATGAAGAAGGAGATCAGCTATCGAATATCAATCTTTATAAAGGAGGATTCCATGTACATTAGCCGATTTGCTTGCAAGACTGGGGTTATAGCGTTATGTGGGTTTCTGATCTTTACTTCAAATCTAAAATCCTTTGCGGCTGAACAGGTAATTAATGCGGAGATTACAACTGCTCCCAATGTTCCGGCACCGATCAAACGGACTACGCCGGCCCGCGTTGTTGTTAAGCTTGAGGCCAAGGAATTTGTGGGAACCCTGGCACAGGATACTAAATATACGTTCTGGAGCTTCAATGGTACGGTACCAGGGCCAATGATCCGTGTGCGTGTAGGCGACACCGTTGAACTTCATTTATCCAACCCTAAAGATAATTCCTTTTCCCACAACATAGATCTCCATGCTGTAAATGGTCCTGGTGGGGGCGCTGCCTTAAGCCTTGTTGAACCTGGGGAAGAGGCTGTTTTTGAATTTAAGGCATTAAACCCTGGGCTCTATATCTATCACTGTGCCTCTTCCGATCCTAGCATACCAGCTCACATAGCCAACGGCATGTATGGCATGATCCTCGTAGAACCGGAAAAAGGTATGTCAAAGGTGGATAAGGAGTTTTATGTCATGCAGTCTGAATTCTTTACCGAGCCTTCGGATAAAGAGGGAGTTCTGAAATTATCCATGAAGAAAGGGCTGGCGGAGAACCCTGACTATGTAGTCTTCAATGGCAGCACCAATGGTTTGATGGGCGATAAAGCATTGAAGGCAAAGGTCGGTGATAATATCAGGATATATTTCGGTAACATTGGACCTAACAGCGCCTCATCATTTCATATCATCGGCGAGATCTTCGACAAGGTCTATGTAGAGGGGACGATAACCGGACAGATCAATAAGGACATCCAGACGACCCTGGTGCCATCAGCAGGTTCTACTATTGTGGAATTTAAGGTTAATGCACCCGCAACCTATCTATTGGTAGATCACAGCATCTTCAGGGTTGCGAAAGGGGCAGCAGGTGCATTAATAGTTACAGGACCTGAAGACCCGTCGGTCATAAAGAAGATATCTGGGAACGATAAAGGAAAAGGTCATTAAAACATAGGGGATCTTCAGGAGGGAGGGGTTTCCCCTCCCTCCTGACCCGTTTGCACAAAAAAGTCCAAAGTTTTTCCTTCCATTTAAGGCTAAATTTCATCTTCTTTCCTTAAGCAAAATAAAAGATAGATTTATTGTGACATAAGACACATAACTATTCAGGGTCTTACTTTATTATTAAGTACAAGAAGGATAGTTATTAACGAAGGGAGGTGTTTTTCAAGTCAAATCAGATTAATGTTTTCCAATATGGGTGATATAATTAACGTAAAAATTAGGAGGATTAAGTGATTCGCAATCGATTTCTTTACAAGATCTTGTTTGTAAGTTTTGTCGGGTTTCTGACCCTTATTGCCAATGTAAAATCTTCGACAGCCGAGCAGACTATTACTGCGGAGCTTGCAACTGCTCCGAATGTTCCGGCACCGCTAAAAAGGAACTCTTCTGCACGGGTCATTGTCAATCTAGAGGCAAAAGAGTTTGTGGGAAACCTTGCGGATGGGGTAAAATATAATTTTTGGAGTTTTAATGGTACGGTGCCAGGGCCGATGATGAGGGTACGCGTGGGCGATACAATTGAATTTAATTTGTCTAGCCACAAAGACAATAAATTTCCCCATAATATTGACCTGCATGCTGTCAATGGCCCTGGCGGTGGTGCAGCGGTAAGCCTGGTTTCATCGGGACAAAGTGCAAAATTTGAGTTTAAGGTCTTAAACCCGGGCCTTTATATCTATCACTGTGCCTCACCTGCGCCTAACATACCGATGCACATAGCCAACGGCATGTATGGTATGATCTTAGTTGAGCCGGAAAATGGATTGCCAAAGGTTGATAAGGAATTTTATGTAATGCAGAGCGAATTCTTCACAACTGCTTCGGATAAAGACGGGGTCCGTTCCATATCAATGGAGAAAGGTCTTTCTGAGGAGTCGGACTATGTATTCTTCAACGGTCATACCGGCGCACTACTTGGGGCGAATGCATTAAAGGCTAATGTCGGTGAAGTTGTAAGGATCTACTTCGGTAATATCGGACCAAACAAGACCTCTTCCTTCCACATCATTGGTGAGATCTTTGACAGTGTCTACGTTGAAGGGGCAATAGGTGGATTGATAAACCACAACGTACAGACCACAATGGTTCCGGCGGCAGGTTCCACTATTGTCGAATTTAAGGTGGACGTGCCAACAACCCTACTGCTGGTTGATCACAGCATTTTTAGGGTTGCAAAAGGGGCGGCTGGTGCCATAGTAGTAACTGGCCCTGAAAACCAGGATGTCTTTAAAAAAATAACAGGGAGTGATGAGTCTAAAGGTCATCAAGGTCATTAAAGCATAAGGGGTTCTCAAGAGGAGGGTGTTTTCCCCTCCTCTTGAATCCCTTTGTCGAGCTGGTATTGACCTTTTCTTGGAGGTAAAATGGATAAATATCCGAAGATGTTTATAAGGTGGGCAATTATCTATCTCCTTATCGGTACGATAATAGGCTTCCTGATGGGTCTGGATCTGATCAACAGATCCGTTTTCAGGTTTGCCCATATACACATAAATCTCCTCGGTTTTATGGCTATGATAGTATGCGGTATTGCCTATCATATCCTGCCAAGGTTTAATGCCAGGCCCCTTAAATGGCCCGGGCTTGTAAGTTATCATTTCTATCTGGCAAATATAGGCATTATCGGGATGGTCTCTTCTCATACAATTGCAATAGCGACTGGTCTATCTATCTTCAGTATGATATTCTATCTGACTTCTGGGATCATGGTGCTATCGATTATCTTTTTTGTTGCCAATATATATGGTCTGCTGACAGATCCCAAGCCTAAGGCAGAACCTGAAAAGGCAGCAAGCAGCACGAAGACCGAAGAGGGAAACCCGCTACAAAAGCTCTTCTCTGCATCCCAGGTTGTCGGCAAGCCTGGCGGGTCGATCAGCAGGGGAGAGATGTGCAGAAAAGAGGTGCTTGTAGGGGATCTCATCAAGGTCTATCCTGAGACAAAAAAGGTTTTTGCAAAGCATTATGGCGAAAACTGCTTTACCTGCCCTGGTCAGCAGTATGAATCAATAGAGCAGACCGCAAATATGCATAATATGCCTATTGAGATGATCCTTGCTGATATCAATAAGGCGATTGATGAGGGTCTGAAGCCCGCAGAAACAATGCAGTAAGAATATCCTCCTTAAGAGCCTATTGTGATTTTCAGAATATGGGATTCATAACTTCAAATGGGTGTATGGCTTACCTGCCGCCGGCAGGTACTGCATAAATGCTGTATTTGTCAGACTATTTAAGCCGTATAATACATGCTAGACGAATAAGGCACATGAGAAATTACTTTCTGAGAATGAAAGGAACCGGGAAGTGTCCCCCCAGGAAACCGCTGAGCAAGATTGCATGGTCATGGATTGGCGCGTTCATCGGGATTTACGCTATTGCAATATGTGGACAATATTTAAAGCTATCATCAATGGAGAGTTGGTTCCTAATCGGATCCTTTGGTGCTTCCGCTGTTCTTGTCTATGGCGCCCCTTTGGCAGAGTTCTCTCAACCCAGAAATCTTATAGGCGGTCATGTCCTATCTGCAATAATTGGCGTTACTGTTTTTATGTTAATGGGTGACGGCCCCGTCGTGGCTGCTCCAATGGCAGTATCGGTGGCAATAGTGGCGATGCACTTAACACGGACCTTGCACCCTCCTGGAGGTGCTACTGCACTGATTGCAATAATTGGAGAAGAGAAGGTCCATTCCCTTGGTTATAAGTATGTATTCTTCCCTGTTCTTGTTGGTGTCTTGATAATATTGTGTGTCGCATTATTGGTAAATAATATATCGACCAATTCCAAGAGACATTACCCCGTATACTGGTAGATTGCCTAACAACCTCCTGGAAGCAATTCCAGTGAGACCGCTAAAGCTTCATTGTAACGCCTCAGGAGTAGCATTAGATTGTATAAAACGAAAATAGAACAGATAAAAAATATCTGAATACTTAGGGATCGTTGAAAGTGTTTCCGTGGAAATTCGCTATGGCATTAATGATGATTTATTATTTAGAGGTCAGAATGTTGATGAGCCCATTCTGTCCAAAATTGCCAGTGAACATGAAAATATTAGGGTAAGGGTTTCCGCTTGTAGATTACCTTTAACATATGCTAAGTTACGAGATGTGTCTCATAAAGATAGCATCCTCTATGTCTGGTTTCCTTGTAAGAAGATCTATCCCATAGGTCCTACGTACCTGGCGAACTATATCCATGTCCACCACCCTGAGGTAAGGCAGAAGATCCTGGATCTCTCGGTGATTGAGAGAAAAGAGAGATTAAAGATATTAAAACAGGTTATAGACGCCTTCAAGCCGGATGTAATAGCGTTTTCCTGGAGGGATATCCAGATATTTGCGCCTCATGAAGGTGACTCCTCTCTCAAGTATGCCTTTGAGTTCTATTATTCTCCGAGCCTTATAAAGAGGATCAGGGCGTCTTTTAAGGGCCTTGAGTATATCTATAGGTACAGATCAGGTTTGACGGAAAACCTGGGATATATCAGATATGTCCATAGGGGCTATCCTGAAAAGCGTATAATCCTCGGTGGTGGCGCCCCAAGCGTCTTCTCAAGGCATATTATAGGCCTGCTCCCGGAGGGGGTTACTTGTATTATGGGTGAGGGGGAGGAGGCACTGTTAAAGATCATGGAGGGCAGAGATCTTCTGGATGAACGATATATAGAGAGAGGGGATAAAGGGGTCGTTGTAGGCGAAAAGATGAGACCGGTTTCAATTGATGAGCTTAAGATCGATCTCAAATATGTCTCCTCCATATTTGACCAGCATGCTTCGTATAAAGGAGAGCTTATTGGTGTCCAGACAAAAAGGGGATGTCCCTATTCATGTCAGTTCTGCCTCTATACATATATTGAAGGGAAGAAGGTGAGATACCGGAGGCCGGAGAATATTATTGATGAGATCTCGCAATTTTATCATCAGTGGGGAGTCAGGAGGTTCTGGTTTTCTGATGCGCAGTTTATACCCGGTGCAGACGCTATCCCTGTCTGCAAAGAGCTCCTGGAAAGGCTTGTCTCAAGCGGTATGGATATAAGTTGGTCCGGATATATCAGGGCATCGCTGATAGACAGAGAGTTGGCCCGCCTTATGGTAAGATCGGGCCTTGGAGACCTTGAGGTTTCGATTACTTCGGGTTCGCAGAAAGAGATAGATGCACTTAAGATGGGGTTTAAGATCGATGAGTTAATGGAGGGCCTGAGGAATCTGAAAGATGCCGGCTTTAGAGGGAGGCTGCTCTTAAACTACTCCCTCAATTCGCCTGATGCGGATATTGATACAGTGAAAGAATCAATTGCCTCTTATAAGAAGATATCAGAGATGATGGGTGCAGATATGGTGTTCCCCTTTATCTTTTTCTATGGAATACAGCCTAATACCGGATTTGAAAAGAGACTGATCGAATCGGGGTATATCCCGAGAGGATACAACCCGCTGTCATTAAATCCTTTTACAGTCCGGAAGCTGCTCTATAACCCCCCGCCGCTTGACAGGCTTATTGCGAAGGCGCTGCTTTCTGCCTGGGAGGATGGCGGTCAGGATGTAGGTAAGGGCGTCTTTAGGCACCTTGAGGACGAGATCCAATTGGGAGAGGTCTGAAATCATAAATCTCAGATCGCAGATTGTAGATTTGAAATCTCAAATCATATAGTCTCCTTCCCCTTAAAATTCTTTATTACCTCTGTCAATGCGAAGACGATAGTCACCAGGATAGAAAGAAAGAATAGGCCGCCGAAAGGCATGAAGAATGTCTTTTCAGCCAGAGAGAAGGAGTTTTGCCTTCCGAGGAATGGGATGAGGATTGTAAACAAGAGCCATCCGAAGGGATACAAAAGGCCCATGGATATGAGCAGGGTCAGTGGTTTTTTATATCTGTCCGGGATCTCAAGGTTGATTACTATGAGGGATATAATAAATACGACTATTGCCAGACCGTGCCCATGGAGATGGAATGTGTGAAGCCTTGCGAGGACCTCAGTTGATGTCCTCTCTATGATAACCCTGTCAATGTCCTGAACTCCCACAAGCCCGTGTACGGAAGGGCGATTAATTATGATCCTGTTTGCGATCTCCTTAACCTGTTGCGGATAGCCGCCTAGTATGGCCCCTGCCATCTCTGCAAGACCGAAGAGTATCAGGCAGACTAATGTGGTGATTGGGTATGGTTTCTTAAGCATCCTCCAGGATCCCTGATTTAGAATGATTTTCATAATATATAGGATCAGATATAATGTCAATCCTTTAACGCAGGGAGATCTTCTTGACCCGAATAGATATGATGTTTATAATAATTTTGATGGAACCCTTTGGTTCTATAAGTAAGATATTTATTATATTCGGTATTATCATGCTTGCCGTGGGGGGTATTATGTTCTTTGCTGAGCGCATACCATGGATAGGCAGGCTGCCTGGAGATATCTATATCCAGAGGCGAAACTTCACGGTCTATCTTCCTCTGACTACAAGTATTATCATAAGCATCCTCCTTTCCCTCTTCTTATGGTTCCTCTCAAGAAGATGACAATCAGGCATATTATCTTTAAGATCACATACTTTATCTTTCTGGGATTTATATTTGTTCAGCATAATATTGCATATGCATCTGTTCACATAAGAGTTGTCATAATCCAGGGCGCCGCGGCTGTAAAGATATCAGCGCCGGGAGGCCTAAAGATTGGCGTAGGCGGACTTGAGAGGGTCTCTAAAAAGTCCGCCGGGTCGATTGACATAGAAAACAGATCAGGGACACTGACTGTCAATAAAAAAGAGGCAACAGGAGAAATTATCAGGATAATGCCAGCAAGTGGTGATGAACTTAGTGTTAATAATGGCCATTACCGGGGGATTATTGAGATAAAGAAGAGGGGTGAAGGGCTTCTGGTTATAAATGAGCTTGACATAGAAGATTACCTAAAGGGTGTCGTGCCGACCGAGGTATCTGCCTCATGGAACATAGAGGTTTTGAAAGTACAGGCCGTAGCCTCCCGGACATATGCCCTCTATCAGAGGAGGGCTAATATCAATAAAGATTATCACATGGTCTCTACGGTAATGGATCAGGCATATAATGGAAGGGATTCCGAAGATTCCAGGACATCCATGGCAGTATCGGCCACAGATGGGATTGTTCTGCAGTATAATGGCGATCTGGTGCTTGCGCTATTCCACTCTACTTCCTCAGGGTCAACAGAGGATGCATCTAATCTCTGGTCAATAGATTTACCCTACTTAAAGGGAGTAGAATGCCTCACTGATCAGGCCTCCCCATACTATGAGTGGAAAAGGAATATCGGCGTCATAGAGCTAGAGTCGGCTTTAAAGAATGGCGGATATAATATTGGTTCGGTTGCCAATATTACCCCATACGTATGGAGCAGGAGTGCAAGGGTTATGGGACTCCGGATCATCCATTCTGGAGGGGAATTATTATTGAAGGGTGAGGATTTAAGGCGATTGATCGGCTACTCAAGGCTTCCAAGCACCAATTTTGAGATCAATGAGATTGGAAAAGAGATCCGTTTTTCCGGCAAGGGCGCAGGTCATGGTGCAGGTCTCTGCCAGTGGGGGAGCAAGGAGATGGCAGAGATGGGTTTCACGTATCAGGAGATATTGAGATATTATTTTCCAGGTACTGAGATGGTCCGCTATGATTCTTCGAAATAACCAGTCAACGTAAATCTATTGATATGAATCTGTCTGATTTTGATTATGATCTCGATGAAAAGCTGATTGCCCTGTACCCAAATCCGACCAGGGACAGATCAAGGTTAATGGTACTAGACAGGAAAAGGGGGACGTTTGAGCATGGGGTATTTGCCGATATAGTAGGGTATCTTCGGCCCGGGGATCTGATGATCTTGAATGATACAAAGGTCTTTCCGGCCAGGCTCAGGGGAAAAAGAAAGGATACAGGGGGTGGGGTCGAGATCCTCCTTATAAAAGAGGAAGGGGATAATACATGGGATACGCTTGCAAGGGGGAATCTTAGGCCGGGGGTAATTATATCTTTTGACTATGGCATATACGGTGAAGTAAGGGATAGCTTGGGGGATGGCAGATTTCTTGTAAGGTTCTCCCATAGCTCTGATATATTGACAGCCAGGATAGGAAAGGTTCCGCTTCCTCCCTATATAAAAAGGGAGGAGGAGAAGGAGGACGAGGGGAGGTACCAGACCATATGGGCAAGATCAAGCGGATCAGTAGCTGCGCCAACTGCCGGCCTTCATTTTACTGAGCGCCTCTTGAAAGATATACGTTCATCAGGGGTTGGGATAAGATTCCTGACCCTACACGT
Source organism: uncultured Nitrospirota bacterium (assembly GCA_964481895.1). GTDB lineage: Bacteria > Nitrospirota > Nitrospiria > JACRHA01 > JACRHA01 > JACRHA01. The sequence goes on from CAYZUL010000016.1 coordinate 12,852, forward strand.
TGGACCCGGGACATTTCAGCCGATAAGATCCGACAGGATTGAGGATCATAAGATGGCGGTCGAATACTATGCTGTAGAAAAGGAGACCGCCGATGCTATGAAGAGGACCAAGGAGGATGGCAGGAGGGTGATTGCAGTAGGTACTACTGCTTGCAGGGTTATTGAATCCATATTCTCTCCAAATCTTTCTATCACGAACTTAAATGGACATACAGGTCTCTACATCTACCCTGGGTACAGCTTTAAGGTAGTTGACTGTCTGATTACTAATTTTCACCTCCCGAAATCTACCCTCCTCTTGCTTGTTTCCGCCTTTGCAGGCAAAGACCTTACTATGTCTGCCTACAATGAGGCAATAGGGTTAGGCTACAGGTTTTATAGCTTCGGGGATGCCATGCTTATCTTGTAAAGGATGAGGGGAGCCAACCACTGTGTATGCTCAAGACCTTGCGTATCTGCCCTAAAGCATGACCTTCCGCTCCTTTGCGGTATGCTCTAACACTATAAGGGCGCTATGTACCCGCTGCAGGCGCATATTCCTCTGTCGTATCCCAAGCGTATCGTGCTGCGGAAACTTTTCCCCCCTTATATCAACCTGAATCTTCCTGATCTGAAAGTGAAGGCTCTTAAATGTTTCAGGATCAAACTTCTTCAGGACAAGGGGGTTTAAGAAGAAATACCCATCTGCTATATCTTTGGCAACAGCGGCTACTGACTTTCCTCTGATCGATCCTTCGGCCATGGCTTGTTTTTTAGGCTAATACTTTGATGCTCACATGTCAATATCCATCCCAGGCAATTATGCAAAAAACCGAACCCTCCTTGACAAGGATCAGATATTGTGATAAAAAAAAGACTTCATAATTGAGCCTTAATACGAAAGGAGTAGTATATGCAGAAGCGATATCTATTAGCCCCAGGGCCCACACCTATCCCGCCAGAGGTATTGGGCGCTATGGCATTGCCTATACTTCATCACCGTGCACCTGAATTTGCAAAGCTCTTTGGATCAGTGAGGGAAGAGTTAAAGTGGCTATTCCAGACAAAAAACGATGTCCTGGTCCTGGTCTCAACCGGGACGGGTGCCATGGAGGCATCGGTTACCAACATCCTCTCTCCCGGAGACAAGGCCTTGGTTGTCAATGGAGGTAAGTTTGGCGAGAGATGGATGAAGATATGTCAGGCCTATGGAGTAAAGGTAGAAGAGTTAAAGGTAGAGTGGGGCTATGCCGTAGATCCGGCAAGGGTAGAGGCGGCCTTAAAGAATGATCCCTCAATAAAGGCCGTATATATCCAGGCCAGTGAGACCTCCACAGGCGTTGCCCATAATACAAGGGCAATTGCAGAAATGGTGAGGAGATACGATGATACGATACTGGTCGTAGATGCAATAACCGGTCTCGGGGTCTTTGACCTCAGGACTGACGAGTGGGGCCTCGATATAGTTATAGCAGGTTCCCAGAAGGCCCTCATGCTTCCGCCAGGTCTTGCATTTATGAGTCTCAGCGAGAAGGCATGGAGATTGGCGGATAAGGCGAAAAACCAAAGGTTTTATTTCAACCTGAAAAAGGAAAAAGAAAACCAGCAAAAGAACCAGACCGCCTTTACGGCAGCGGTTTCATTAATCGTTGGCCTAAAGGAGGTCTTGAGGATATTAAAGGAGGAGGGTCTTGAAAAAGTCTTTTCAAGGCACAGGCTCCTTGCAGATGCAACCAGAAAATCCATGTTAGGCATGGGGCTCTCACTCTTTCCAAAGGAGTCCCCAAGTGATGCCTTGACTGCTGTCAATGCCCCGGAAGGTTTTGATGGCCAGGCCATCTACAAGACATTGAGAGAAAAGTATGGGATCACCGCTGCTGGCGGGCAGGACCATCTAAAGGGAAAGATATTCAGGATTGCCCATTTGGGATATGCGGATACGTTCGACGTAATAATAGCTGCATCCGCAGTGGAGATGGTATTAAAGGGGATGGGGTATCCGGTCAAGCTCGGCTCAGGTGTCGGCATGGCCCAGGAAATCTTAATGAAGTCCTGATATTCACGAAATAAATTATTTGACCGAAAATAGGTCATCTTAAGTTAAGGGAGGTTAGATTGAAGGTCTTAGTCAGCGACAAGCTTTCAGATAAAGGGGTGGAGATTTTAAGATCTGCAGGTCTTACGGTAGATGTCAAGACCAAACTGACCAAAGAAGATCTACTAAAAGAGATAGCCGAATATGACGGCCTCGTAATAAGGAGTGCCACAAAGGTTACAGCAGAGGTAATCAATGCTGCCAAAAACCTGAAGGTAATCGGGAGGGCCGGATCTGGATTAGACAATGTTGACCTGCAGGCTGCAACAAAGAGGGGCATAGTTGTGATGAATACCCCTGGCGGCAATACGGTGACTACTGCAGAACATGCAATAGCCATGACTCTGTCTCTGGCCAGGATGATCCCACAGGCCACAGCCTCTACAAAGGCCGGAAAATGGGAGAAGAACAAATATATGGGGGTAGAACTTTATAACAAGATCCTAGGCATTATCGGAATAGGTCAGATAGGCAGCTATGTTGCGAAGCTTGCCAGGGGACTTATGATGAATATTGTCGCATTTGATCCCTATCTGTCACAGGAAAATGCCAAGAATATGGGGATTGAGCTTGTAGACCTGAAGGAACTTTACAGGAGGGCTGACATAATAACCATTCATTCACCTCTTACCAATGAGACAAAATACCTTATCAATAAGTCAACTATAAAGGAGTTGAAGGATGGTGTGATAATAGTAAATTGTGCCAGGGGCGGTATAATTAATGAAGATGACCTCTATGAGGCCCTGAAGTCCGGAAAGATAGCTGGCGCAGCGCTTGATGTCTTTGAAAAGGAGCCCGCAGACCCCGCAAATCCACTCCTTACACTTGATAATTTTATCTGCACCCCACACCTCGGAGCCTCAACCACTGAGGCCCAGGAGAATGTTGCCCTTGCAGTCGCAGAACAGATAGCAGACTACCTGGTAAGAGGGGTGATACGACATGCAGTTAATATTCCGTCCGTCCCCCAGGAGATATTGCCCAAAATCCAGCCTTATCTGACACTTGCTGAGAAATTGGGTTCCTGCCAGGCCCAGATTTATAAAGGAGGACTAGAGAAGGTAACCATTGAATATAAAGGTGAGGCGGCAACTTTTCCAACTGCTCCCATCACCATTGCCCTCTTAAAGGGTCTGCTAAGCCCTGTCCTGGAAGATACAGTAAATTACGTAAATGCCCCTATTATCGCCAAGGAAAGGGGCATAGAGGTGGAGGAGGTTAAAAACGTTGATGCAGGGGACTTCTCGAATCAAATCTCCATAAAGGTAAAGACAGGAGGGAGAGAGGGGCGTGCCTCAGGCGCAGTATTCAGCAACAAGGATGCAAGGATAACAGAGATAAATGGTTTCTCTGTGGAAGTAATACCGGAAGGTTACATGCTGATACTCTCCAATAATGACAAACCCGGAGTAATTGGCTCCATCGGCACGTTGCTCGGAGACAACAATATCAATATAGCCAGGATGCAGTTCGGTAGAGAGGTTGCCGGGGGGAAGGCTATTTCCGTAATAGGAATAGATTCGCCTGTTTCATCTGAACTCCTGAACAGAATCAAGGGACTACCGAATGTCCTTTCAGTAGAACAGATTAGACTGTAACAGCCTTGGTTTCAGAAGTTATGAAGCCTCTTAAAAATCAAAGGTCATCAACACCCAGGGGAGTCACAGCCCTTCTTCCGGAAGCAGCCTTCAGGAAACGGCTAATAGAAGGGTCTATCCTTGATACCTTTTCACGCTGGGGGTATCAGGAAGTAATTACCCCTGTCTTTGAGTATCTTGATGTCATATCAATAGGTCTTGGAGAGGAATCCCTGGAAAGGGGATACAAATTTGTTGACCGTTCAAGCGGGAGGCTGATGCTCCTAAGACCGGATGTAACCCCTCAGATAGCAAGGATGGTAGCAATGCAGATGCGCGATCATCCAAAACCCATCAGGCTCTCTTACTCGGAAAATGTCTTTCGCCATCAGGATGAACATGCAGGACGGGAAAGGGAGATTTCCCAGATTGGGGGGGAACTGATAGGGATTGAAGAACCGGAGGCAGATGCGGAGATTATATCTGTTGCCATAGAATCCCTGAAGAAGCTTGGCATCAGAGAATTCAAGATCGTCATTGGCCATATCGGTTTCTTTGACGAGATATTGTCCCAGACAGGCATAAAAGAAGGCGCCAGACCTGAGATTCACGAGGCAGTCTTAAGGAAAGACACATCAAGGCTCAAGGAGATATTAAGGAGAGAGAAGATTGGATTAAGGGGAACAGGCCTTGTCAGTGAAATACCCTGGTTGCTCGGGGGGAGCGATATATTAGAAAAGGCGGAAAGGCTCGTTAAGGGTATAGGTCATGTGGAAGGCCTTAAGAACCTAAAAGAAATATTCGACATCCTGTCTTCCAACGGTTTTAAGGATTATATCCTCATAGATCTTGGTGAGGTGAGAGGCATGGGCTATTATACCGGAATGGTTTTTGAGATAATCTCTGAGGGTGTTGGTTACGAACTCGGCGGCGGCGGCAGGTATGATAATCTTATTGGGGGGTTTGGTTTTGACTGTCCATCAACAGGCTTTGCACTGAACTTAGAGCGCCTCCAGATACTGCTTGATAAAATAAGGATCGGTGTTGAATATAAAAGCGTAGACCTCATAATAACAAATGGTGAGTGTACATCCAGTGAACTTTTTAGGGTCGCTCAAAGGCTCAGAGATAACGGCTCCAGGGTTATTCAGGTACCGGACTTAAGCAATGACGATCTGATCAAATATGCCAGATCCTATAATATTGATAAAGGTGTTATTGTTGATAAGGAACTTATCAACAATAATGAAATCTATCTGATAGATTGTAAAAAAGGCACAAGAAAAAGGATAAACATAAAAGAGATATGATAGTCTATCTTACCAAAGGAGCATAATCGGGTGGCTTCGACAGACCTCATCGTCCATAAACTTCCGCCTCAGAATATCGAGGCCGAACAATCTATCCTGGGTGCAATACTGCTTGATAACAACGCATTAAATTCTGCCCTTGAGATCATAACTCCCAATGATTTTTACAAGGAGGCGCACAGGAAGATTTTTCTAGGTATGCTCGATTTAAATGAAAGGGGTGAAGCTGTAGATCTTGTCACGCTTACAGACAGCCTTAGGAGGAAAAATGAGCTGGAATTTGTTGGGGGTGCATCTTATCTCTCCTCCCTGGTAAATATGGTTCCCACGTCAGCAAATATCAGATACCACTCCAAGATACTGCATGAAAAAGCGCTGCTCAGGAACTTAATAAATGTGGCTACAGAGATAGCCTCCCTCGGATATGACGGGACTGAAAGGGTTGAGGAACTCCTGGATTACGCGGAAAGATCTATCTTCTCCATCTCAGAAAGGAAGATAAGGCCTTCATTTATCCCTATAAAGGATGGGGTTAAGGAGTGCTTTCTCACGCTGGAGAGGATATCAGAAGGAGGTCTACGGGGGATCGATACAGGATTTCGAGGCCTTGACAACCTTGTTTCAGGACTTCAGCCCTCTGACCTGATCATTGTTGCCGGCAGGCCATCTATGGGAAAGACTGCATTCGCCCTCTGTATTTCCCAGTATATAGGAATAAAAAAGAGGGGTGCCGTTGCTATATTCAGCCTTGAGATGTCAAAGGAGCAACTCGTACTGAGGATGCTCTGCTCCGAGTCAAGGGTGGATGCGCACAAGTTGAGACTCGGTTACCTTGCCCCTTCTGACTGGAAGAAATTGACTGAGGCAGCCGGCAAGCTCACTGAATCCAGGATCTTTATTGATGATACCCCCAGCGTCTCTATACTTGAAATGAGGGCAAAGGCGAGAAGACTCAAGGCAGAACATGGAATTGATCTGATTATCGTAGACTATCTCCAGCTAATGAGGGGGACAGGAGATGCGGATACAAGGGAGCAGGAAATATCTGCGATATCAAGATCGCTGAAGGCCCTTGCAAAGGAATTGGCTGTTCCTGTAATTGCATTATCCCAGTTAAGCAGGGCTGTGGAATCCAGGGGAGGCGACAAGAAACCTGTACTTGCCGATTTACGGGAATCAGGGGCAATAGAACAGGATGCTGACCTTGTAATCTTTATATTCAGAAAGGAGGTATATGAACCCTGTGAATGCTCCAGGGATACCGATTGCATATGCGGGAGGAGGGGGATTGCCGAGGTGCTGGTCAGAAAACATAGAAATGGCCCAACAGGCGATGTTCCGCTACTCTTTCTGGACCGATATACAAGATTCGAGGATCTTGAACAACGCCATCAATAGCGGCGAATTACTCTTTTCCAGAATAAGATTTGACACAGAAAAGAGTAAGTGATATAGTTATTATTCTTAAGTCACAGTGACGTTATAGATCGCTATAAAAGGAGAGAACAATGTTTGGAATTGGAATGCCAGAGCTGATAATCATCCTTGTGATCATCCTCATCATATTTGGTGTCGGGAAACTGCCCCAGATAGGCGAGGGCGTTGGAAAGGCCATCAAGGGATTCAAGAAAGGGATGGCAGAAGCTGATGCTATCGACGTAACGCCAAAAGACGAGAAGGTTTCTAAGGAGGAGGATAAGAAAAAGGTAGACGCCCCAACATCATCCACCTAATCTAAGGAAGACCGCCGTGCCATCTCTATCAAACTAAAGATAAGGGATTTCAATGATTTACCTTGACCAGATTTTAATGCTGTGTTCTAATTAAATTAAGACAATCAATCGGGTTAAGGATGGAAAAGATTAAGAGATCTCTTCTTTATATATTTCTTGTTGTCAGCATTGTCTCATGCTCATCACTTCAAAGAAATGAAGTGCTAATTCAAGCAGGAAGCCAACCTCTCACTGGAAGTGATGAGGTATCCATCGGATCTCCCCGGCTGGAAGCTGACTCAATGGCTTATTACCACTTTATTCTGGCTTACCAGCATGAGATAAGCAATGAAAATGATGCCGCAATAACAGAGTATACAAACGCCCTTTCCTTCGATAATGACTCATCCGTTATTCTTGTAAATCTGGCAACTCTATGGGCAAAGAAGGGGGATTTAAAGAAGGCCATCTCCTATCTGGAGACGGCATTAAAGACGAATCCGCGCCACATCCCAACCCTTATGCTCCTTGCTCGGCTGTATACAGGATTCGGCCAGCCGGAGCGGTCAATTCAGATTTATGAAGATGCTATCAGGATCGATCCACGCCTTATTGATGCCTATCTTAACCAGGGAACGATTTACGCAAACTTAAAGATGTATGATCAGGCCGAGGAGGTGATAAACAGGGGGATAAAGGCTGAACCCTTCTCACCACTGGGATATTATTTTATAGGAAGGATAGCCTTTGAAAGATTGATGTATGATCAGGCCCAAATATATTACCAAAAGGCTATAGAGGCAAACAGGGATTTTGAGCCTGCCTATACAGGCATGGCAAGTATATATGAGGTCAAGGGAGAACTTAACAATGCAAGGTCTGTATATGAACAGATTATAAAGGAGATCAGCCCCCATAACATGGAGGTAAGGTCGCACCTCGTGGATCTATATCTCAAAGAGAAGATGTATGACCAGGCACGTTCCCTGCTTGGAGAGATCCTGGAACGAAACCCGAGAGATTTAGATGCGCAACTTAAGATAGGTCTGATCCTTGCCGAGAAGAAGGATTATCCACAGGCGATTGAAAAGATAAGGCTGATTAGTCTGGCCAGGCCCTCTGATCTTAAGATAAGGAGTTATCTGGCATCACTGTATGAATCTAATAAGGAATATGAAAAGGCCATAAAAGAATATAACGAAATCCTTGCCATAGATGGAAAATATATTGAGGGGCATATAAGACTGGGCTTCCTGAACAATAAACTAAAAAGATCGGAGAATGCAATAAAGCATTGGGAGGAGGCAAAGGCTATCGATCCCAAGAGGTCTGATATTTATCTATTTCTGGGACTTATATACTTCCAGGGAGAGAGATATGAGGAATCCGTAAGGTCCTTAAGAGAAGGTATTGGTATTGACCCAAAGAATGCTGAACTTCATTTTAATCTTGGGGCCGCATACGATAAGATGAACAGACTTCAGGATTTCATATCAGAGATGGAGGAGACCCTTAGACTGGACCCAAAACATGCCAACGCCTTAAATTATCTAGGCTATACCTACATAGAAAGGGAGACAAACCTGGAAGAGGCGGTTTTGCTGATAAAGAGGGCGCTTGAGGTAACACCTGATGATGGATACTATATAGACAGCCTTGGATGGGCATATTTTAAGATGGGAAGGACAGATGATGCGATGATAGAAGTCAAGAGGGCGGTCTCGCTTATACCCGATGACCCGGTCATACATGAACATCTGGGTGAGATATATCTTAAAAAAAATCTGATCCCGGAGGCCAGGGAGGAATGGATTAGGTCCCTGGAGCTGGATCCAAAGAACGAAAAACTACTAAAGAGGTTTAAGGATTCCGGCCTTGGGGAACCGGCATCTTTTGAAAGGGTAAGAAATGCAATAATAGGAGATAAGAAACATCCTGTCTTTGATAAACCCACATCCCAAGAATTAGATGGAAATACCATCCATTAGCAACACTTAGTGCCATTTTTTGTCACCTCCTGTCAAATAACGCCAATACATATTATGGTTTCTATATGCCCAATAAAGGGAGCATTGCTTATAACTGCTTGCTATTAGATACCTTTTTCTAATTAAGGCCTAGTTATACATTCTGGCATAAAAACTGCAATATTTCATAAAGCAGGATACGTAGCTTAATATAAATAACCAAAACAAGGAGGTAGGATCGATGTTTAAGATATTTAAATTTATGCATAACAAAAAAGGTTTTACACTGATCGAGTTGATGATAGTGGTCGCTATCATCGGGATACTTGCTGCCATAGCAATACCTAATTTCATGAAATATCAGGCAAAGTCAAAACAATCTGAGGCAAAGACCAATTTAAGCGGCATTTATACCTCGGAGGTCTCGTATTTTGGAGAAGCTGGCCGTTACGGTACCTCTGTTGAGATCAATTATGCACCGGCAGGTACTGCAAGACAGATATATACTTATCGCGGTCCATGTAACAGTGCTCCTCTTGCTGGCCCAACTACTTGGGCAGAGAATACAGTAAACCCAGCAGCCCCGACAGCTGCCTGTACTGCAACAACGGCCGGATTTACCGCTTCAGCAACGGGCAATATAGATAGCGACCCCACTTTAGATCAGTGGTCTATAAACGATTTAAAAAATCTGAGAGTAGATGTTGATGATGTATAACAGGTAATATAAGCATGAATCAAACTGAGAAACCTTTTAAGGAGGGGGGTACATACCCCCTCCTTAAATCTATTAAAAATTAGAAAAATGTCTAAGCAAAAAAGAGATGCCGGTTTCACGTTAATTGAGCTGATGATAGTGGTCGCTATCATCGGAATACTTGCCGCCATAGCAATACCAAACTTTATGAAGTACCAGGCAAAATCTAAACAGTCTGAGGCAAAGCTTAACCTATCTGCCATTTATACCAGCGAAACATCCTACCTTGGAGAAAATGCCGGTTTCGGGACATTTAGCCAGATCGGTTTTGCTCCCACTGGCACTCCAAGACAGATCTATACATACTATAGTCCTTGCGGGGGAGGCTCCCTTACAGGCACAACCCTCCCTAATAATCAAGGTGCAACAGCAGCAGCCCCAGGTGCAGGTGGCTGTACTGGCGGTGGCACCGGATTTACCGCTACAGCAGCGGGCAATATAGATAGCGACCCTACTGTAGATCAGTGGTATGTAAATGATTTGAAGGCACTTGTCAATGAGGGTAATGATGTATAACGGTAATTCTTGATTATGTGTGCTGCAAGAGGTCCTGCTATTAAAAGAGGGTTTAGTGCATATTCCGGTGATCTTTCTACTTGTCTTTTCTCCTCTTATTGAAGGCGGCACGACCTACCTGCCGGTTGCAATAATCTCCCTTACAACTTCATTTATTGGGGCCTACTGGATTAGGCAATCTTTTATCAACGGAAGATTTATTTTTCCAGGAACGAAGTTCACTGCGCCCATCCTTGTCTTTTTATTCCTTTCTATCCTCACCACACTCTGGTCTCCATATAAAAATATAAGCATTAGGTGGCTAATGCTTATAGCAGCCTATATTATTTTGTTTTACTTGACCCTCTATTCAATAAACTCTGTGGCCAGGATCAGATCCATTTTTAATCTACTCCTAATAATGGGGACCTTCCAATCAGTCTTGGGCATTATCCAGTATCTTTGGTTCGGATCAAATAGGGCAACTGGGACATTTTTTAACCCAAATTTCCTTGCAGGCTATCTATCAGCGACATTTCTCCTGGGCCTGGGACTATTCTTAAATAATAGAGAAGATAGGAGGTTAAAGATTATTTTAACCTTTTCCCTGCCTTTGATGTTGATCGCTCTATTTTTTACACAATCAAGAGGTGGGTTTTTTTCCCTATTCATTGGACTTTTTTTTGTGCTCTTTTATTGTCTTAAAAAAAAGGGAGTACTGATCTATTTGATCATCTTGCTCTCTATCATTTTAATGCCTAACCCTTTTATTCAACGATTAAAGGCATTGAATACCTCTGATTCTTATGCCTATTCACGGATCCAGATATGGCGATCCTCTCTTCCACGGATTATCGAATCTCCTTTAGGCGTTGGCCTGGGGATTTATAAGTATACCTCCCAAAGATACAGTTTTCCCATAGAAGAAGCCGTAGCCAGATACGCCAAAAAAGCTGAAACAGCGCATAACGAATACCTTCAAATCGCGGTTGAACTGGGGGTTTTAGGATTTCTTACTTTTCTGTGGGGAATAACCCTTTTAGTAAAAGAGGGTCTGTCAATCGTTCGGTCGCTAAAAACTGATAGATCCAACCAGTCAACCGGAGGGGCAATCGGACTGCTAGGAGGGGTTATAGCGATCTTCTCGCATGGCCTTGTTGATTCAAATCTTCACGAGCCCTCTATTGTTATTCTTTTGATTACTTTAACCGGCATAATTATAGCAATAAATAAGACCTATAACACTGACCGTGACCAAGTTTTTATAATTAAAAAGATAAAGGGGAAATTTTATGATATTTCATTTATAATTATTGTCATTCTATTATCTATCTTAACTATAAGACCTTGCATGGCTTATTATGCTCACTCGTATGGAGAAGAATATATGAAGAAGGCAGATCTAAATAAGGCAGCAGAGCTGTTTAGATGGGCAATCTTATTCGATCCGGGGAATACCTCGTATCACTATTCTCTCTCTGCTGCAACTTTTAATAAATTTCAAAAAGATAAGGATCCAAGTTTAATAGATGAGACGATCTCGGAAATAAATTATGCCATGAAACTTAACCCTATTAATACCCTTTTTCCCAGCAGACTAGCCTTTGTCTATCAATATCTAGGTATGACCTCAAAGGATTCATTGGCAAAAGAGAGACTTTTAATAGAGGCAGAAAAAAACTATAAGATATCTATTGGTCTAGCCCCTTTCTATGCCCCCAATTATGCTGGACTGGCCGAGATTTATCTGGTTTTAGGTGATAAAGAACAGGCCAAAATGGAGCTTATGAAGGCAATAGACTTTGAACCTAGATTTTTGCCTGCAAGATATCAACTGGCCGTTATCTATCAAGGAGAGGGCAAGATTGAATTAGCAGAGGCCGAATATCGGGCAATTATTGAAATAAAAGAGACATATGCCAGTAAAGTCCAGCATGTTATGGAAGAAGAGTATCTGGGTGTTGATATAGCTGATGTAAAAAAAAGATTGGGTTTATTGAAAAGTAGATAGTCTACCAAATATTAGGGCGATTTTAGCGATGAGTTAATCCATGAAATATCTTAATTCAGGAACAACTTTTAGTAGAAATTAGCATTATGACCGGACTAAAGCGGATCTTAACATTTCTTATCATCTTCTCCATCATCTTGGCAACTCTTATCAATCTTCAGCAAGAGATAGACGAAAAAAAGGGCGGCATTAAAAAGATAGAGAGATTTATGTACCTTCCGGAGGGTATATACCTAAAAACCTTTTCTTTAGGATTTGATCAGGTGATGGCAGATATAATATGGCTAAGTGTGATCCAGGTGGTAGGCGAAAAGAAGATCTCGGAAGAGGGCTATGAATGGATCTACCATGCCCTCGAAGTAGTCACTACCCTGGACCGTAAATTCGACTATGCCTACCAGTTTGGAGGCATTATCCTATCTACTCTCGGCGACAAGATAGAGATGAGCAATAACCTATTGGAAAAGGGGTTAAAAGAAAACCCTTCTGTCTGGCAGATCCCATTCTATCTTGGTTTTAATCACTTCTTCTATATGGATGACTATAGTAAGGCCGCTGAGTATATATCTTTGGCCTCCAAACTTCCCGGCCATCCGGCTTACCTTCCCCTTCTTGCCGCAAGGCTATTTGTTCAGGCACAAAGTCCTGATATTGCCCTTGAATTTCTCGCCAGGATGCATTCGGAGGCAAAGGACGAGAAGGTTAGAATGGAGATAGAGGAGAGGGCTAAGGAGGTTATAGTTGAAAGGGATATTCAGTTTTTAGAGGCGGGTATAAAGAGATATATAGCGACATACAAAAGAGATCCAGAAGGCGTTGAGGATCTTGTGACCGGTGGAGTAATAAATATCATCCCAAAAGAACCCTTTGGTGGTTACTATTATATAGACAAGGCAACCAAAGAGGTAAAAAGCAGCATGAAGAAGGAGAGGCTGAGGCTCCATGTAAAGCCTAAAGCGAGATAAGATCTTGCATTTTTCCTAAGAAAGAAAGTTACATAGTAAAAAATGAGTTTCCTCCTTCGATTCAAAAACACCGCTAACATACCCCTGCAATCAGAAATATCACAGAATAATTAATGACAACAGAATTATGAACAGATGTTCACTACTATGAAAAGATGTTCATGGCCTGGTTACATCTAATATTTGGGCCTTTCTTGAGATATGAGAAGAATCTTGTCATGAACAATTGTTCATGACAAGTGAATTATCAAAAAAATGATATCTAGTTTTATCCTTAATTATCAACTACTTGAAAACTGCGACCAAGGATCTCCTTCTGGCATGTAATTTGTAATATCTAACAGGGAGGAGGATTGATGATGGACAACAAGGGATTTACGATAATAGAACTATTGGTTGTAGTTGCCATTATAGGGGTATTGAGCAGCATCGGGATTCCATCCTTTTACAAACAGATACTCCATTACAGATTAAACGGCGCTGTTAGAGATCTTGTCTCGGATCTCAGGTGGGCGAGGTCACTTGCTATTACATCGGGAGAAAAGGTGAATCTCCTGCTTGATCCTTCAAATGAGAGATATCACCTGGAAAAGGTGTCTGACCCCGGGACTCCTATAAATGGAATAAGAGAATACAAAAAAGCCTATCCAGGCATAGATCTTGTCAACTCCTCTGGTGGAAATCAGATAACATTCGAACCGCGCGGTACTACAGCAAGCTGGACAACAATAAAAATAAGAAATTCCATGGGCGAGGAGCGGAAGATAACAGTCATAGCAACAGGCAGAATAAAGATCAACTAAGGGTGACCCATGACTAGAAAATATTTTTGGGGGACTAAATCCTCCTCTGAGATCATCAGAGACCAAAGGGGATTTTCGCTTGTTGAGGTAATGATATCAATGGTGATATTGGCTTTTGGGATACTTGGCACCATAAGTATGTTCTCTGCCTCTGATAAGGCCCTCGGTACAAGCAGCCAGATGACTACGGCACTCCGACTGGCCCAGGAAAAACTTGAATCAAAAAGAGCAGCTGATTTTGATCTAATCCTTTTAGATGATATTGACGGCAATGGTCTACTGGAGACGGAGATGGCAGAAGATTCAATTGTTGGAAATGAGATTACTGGTTACAGGGTATATAAAGGCAGCGATACCGGCTTAGGGATCTCGAGAAGGTGGACTGTCAGCCTATACGATGGGATAGCAAGGATAGATGTAACTGCATTATGGACGGATAAGAATGGCACGGAGCGGTCACTTATGCTGTCCGCAATAAAGACGGATGGAGGATATAGGTGATGACAATTAATCAGGATGGAATATCCCTTATTGAATTAGTTATAACTATGGCCATATCTCTCTTAATAGCAACCTTGTCCTTTGACATATTCACTACCCACTATAAAAAATATCAGGTTCAGACCACTGTCTTAGATGCCCAACAGAATGCTGGAAGCGGCCTAGACATGATACTTAGGGAGCTAAGAATGGCAGGATATGATCCAACAGGTACAGCATTTAACGGTAAAACCCTGTTATCAGATGGTATATCACCAAAGAGAATTATAGAGGCTACAGAGAAGAAGATCCGATTTCTAACTGATACAAATGGAGACGGGAATTTTGACGATGACAACGAGGATATCACCTATGAGCTTCGCAAGGGGGAGACTACACTCAGAAGAAAGACCGGAGCTGGCGGACAGCCGCTCGCAGAGAATATCGATTCCCTTTTGATAACCTATCTTGATAAAGAAGGGAAGGTCCTTCCGGCACCGGTGTCCGATACGAACGGGATCAGGATGATAGAGATCTATATCAGGTCAAAGACGGAACGGCCTGATCCAGACTTTAGATTTGATAACGGATTTCGGAAGAGAGAGATAAGGTCACTTCTATTTCTAAGAAACCTTTAACATCATCCCTCACCCTCCCCTCTCCCATTACACGGGGAGAGGATAAAAGGTGAGGGGGCAAGGAGGCATTATGCGCTACAGATTAAGTCTTTTATGGAATATGGGGGAGAACGGAACTTCACTCTTCATAGCTATACTCATATTGCTGCTCCTTTCTATGCTTGGGAGCCTGCTCTTAAGTGCATCAGGTATGGACCTGATGATAGCAAGGAATCAACGAAATGAGATTGAGGCTACTTATCTTGCTGAGGCTGGGATAGACCTCGTCATGTTCTGGTTTAATAACCCTGAAAAGTTTACAGATGGGGGTTACTTTAAGAATGGTTATACTGGAATACTCCAAGATTTCTTTAAAAAAAGACTGGTAGATAAAAATGGTGTACCGGCCTTTGTAGCCGATGGAATAAGCCAGTTTACCGGAACTGAGGAGAGGCCTGACCTTGAATATGGGTTATCTATCGAAAATTTTCAATTTTCCGGTCTCTTCGATTCAATTAAGAAGATCGGCAGGATTAAGTCTATTAATATCTTATCACCAAAAAGAGATGGGGTAATCTGCACAGTCGAATCCATAGGGGAGACAAATGGCGGTATAATAAGATCTATTACTATGGAATTCAGAGGATCTCCCCTTCCGGCCATTACAGCAGCTATCCAGTCTGGCAGGGATAAGACAAATACAGTGCCCCTAAAAGTCCATTGGGGGGATATAAAGTTATTAGGGGATGGTAACCTGGGGTATAAACTGGAAATGATACCAAATAAGAATCAGATCTCGTTCCCGGATGGCTTAGGTTATGGAGAGGACAACAGGGCAGATGGGTGGCTTGATATATACATCGGAGGGGAAGCGGCATCTCCTTCTCAAAAGTCCTGTAATGACTGCAAGGAGCCTTATTCAGGTCTCGGGCATGACAACATACATCAGTTTCAGATAAATGAAATCTCGCTGGACAGTTGGAACTACAATGACCTTAAGGCATATTCAAAGGAATATGGAAGATATTATTCAACGGATGGAGAGGGCAATCTGTATCAGGATGGCATATTAGATGAAGCGCACAAAAAAGGACTAAATGATGTGATCTCCTCTGTATATCCAGGTGACAGCAGAGGGTTTGTCTTTGTTGACACCATAGACCAGAACCCGCCAAATGGTTTAAATATTCCAACCCTGAAGATAAATAAAAGCTATTTGGAGGGGATATTTTATATCAATGGAAACCTCGTAGTAGAAAACATGGAGGAAGGCGTTCAAATAGATGTTAAAACACCACCATGGGAAGGCAAGGCAGATGAGGAGACCAGGATACCTGTAACTCTATCGGGGATAAATCTCAATGGGGTCATCTATTCAACAGGCTCTGTATTAATTCATGGGCGGTTCAGCGTCTTTGGAGGGATCTACGCAGGGGATGGTTTCTCCGATGCAGATGACCTTGAGGTATGGTATAATTATGACTTGGCAACAGGCAGGTTAAAGGGTAATCCGGCAATATTGCCGGTAAAGGGGAGCTGGATACAAAAGTGATCAAGAATTAGAATTTATGTGAAACGTTTTTCCATATATTCCCCTTTTTCTTGTTCTGTTTCCAGATCCTGGAATATTTAGATCACATAGACTTCTTTTCTTGGGTATCTTTTGACGTATAGTTAGACAGATATAGCAGCAAAACCAGCATGTTGCGTATGTATGTAGCGGATATTAAAATTATGGAGAACAAGCCTTCCAGGCTGGCCTGGGAATTGCAAGAACATTAATAAAATTGAGCGGGAAAATTATAATAGCTGATTTGGGGGGTGTGGCATGAAAAAACGAAATTTACAATTCTATATCTTAACGCTGGGTGGGATATTTCTGCTCATCGGGGCGATCGTAAGCCTATGGGCAGATAAAATAAAGACAAGCGAGGCCAGTGCATTGTTATTCGTCGGAACCAGCTTAACGTTCTTGACCAGTTTAATCAAAAAAAAGTTTATTAAGCTTGATAAGTTTTAGCAAGTGATCTAAACTGACCAGCAAGGCATTAACTCTTGCCTGCCAAATGATTATATTGACATGTCAATTAAATTAATGCTATGAACTTATCGTAGCATTGATGTTTATTGTTATGTTGTATAGATAAAATACAGATAAACCTTACTAAGGCAGGCTGTCTCATGCAAAGAGGAGATGAATCAACGGGTGATATTTCCGATATAATCAGGTTATCTAACTGGGATCGGCTAAGCAATGATATCTCAAAAATCTTAGATTTATCCCTCCTCCTATTTGACAGCAAAGGACAGATCTTATCAGAATCGGCAAATGATAACCCCATTTGCAGGTTGATTGAGGCCACCCAGGAAGGCATGCAAATATGCAAGGCCAATTGCGGGAAAAATATTAACCTCTCCCTCTCTGCAAACGAAACCATATTTTTTAAATGTCCGGCGAATCTCCACGTCTTCTCTCTTCCCATTGAGATTAACGGGATAAAGATGGTTATCCTCGGCGGTAAGACTTTCTTCTCCTTTAAGGAACTCTCAGAGTTAAGAGGGCTATGCCAGAGACTTAACATCGATCCTGAAACGCTTATCCCTTCAGCCAAGGACCTTGTATTTCACGATATTCAATACCTCCGTTCTTCAGCTAAGTTCATCGGAACATTGGCCTATTACCTGTTTGACGGGGTATATCACAAGGAAAAGTTCCATGATAAATCTATCCAGCTTATGACTATATTAAATGTTATCTCCGACATGGAGTTTGTCACGGAAGAAGATCAGATATACAGAAATCTCATTAATACATTCGGTATAATATTTAATATAGATTCCGCGTCCATTATGATCAAGGATAATAATGACGAATTATTTAAGACAAAGGAAGCCTTTGGTAAGACAGCCCATCTGATCTCATCTTTCTCATCGGATACATCGAAAGGGATATTCAGCAGGGTTGCAGATGAGAAGAGGCCGGTCTTATGTAATATAACCTTCGAGATCTTACACGCAGGGCTCCCGGTTGAGATACGGTCTGTCTATCTATTTCCCCTTCTGCGGAAAGAGGACACAGATAAATTATTGGGCATATTCTGCATCTTCAATACAGAGCTTAACGAGGAGAACATTAATATCATATCAATGTTCTGTAACCAGGTAGCCATTATACTTGAAAACCTGGTCTTAAGAAAAAAGAACAGGAGATACCTGGAAGAGATCTCTGTCTTTGCTGATATCTCAAGATCCGTAGGATCAACCCTGGAAGCAGAAGAGGTATGCTTAATGATCCTGAAAAAGACGACAGACCTCCTTTTTGCTGAACAGGGCTCTCTGATGCTTTTGGATACAGACAAGATGGAACTGGCCGTGAAGGCCGTAAGAGGGATAGACAAAAAGATCGTGAATCTCCTGCGGATAAGACCAGGCGAGGGAATTGCGGGAAAGGTATTTGCTGAGGGAAATCCGATACTTGTAAGGGATATAGAAAGTGATCATAGGGTACAGCGCAGCAAGAGGCCGAGATATAAGACAAAGTCGTTTATGAGTATCCCTCTAAAACTTGAAGATCGGACCATAGGCATCCTGAATATCGCTGATAAGATAACCGGTGATGTCTTTTCAGAGGAAGACTTAAGGTGTTTAATGTCCGTGGCCTCTTATGCCTCGGTAGCTATCGAGAGATCTGAATTTTTTATGCGCTTCGAGGAGTTGAAGAAGATATCTATCACCGATCCCCTGACAGCATTACTGAATCGCCGCTATTTCCAGGAAAGGCTCCACGAAGAGGTAGAGAGGTCAAAAAGGCATGGCCTGCCCCTTTCACTAATAATGATCGATATCGATCATTTTAAATCCTTCAATGATAGATACGGTCACCCTGCCGGAGATGAGGCCTTAAAGCTCACTGCCGCCTGCATGAGAAACACTATTAGAACGATAGATGTGGCAGCCAGATATGGAGGTGAAGAGTTTACAGTTATACTCCCCCAGACGACCAAGAGTAGCGCCCAGACCATCGCAGAGAGGATATGCGGGGATGTAGAAAAGATTGACTTTGCCTTTGCGCGTGAAAAAGACAGAGGCAGCATTACTGTCAGCATAGGGCTTGCCTCATTTCCCGAGGACGCTGATACCCTTGAAGATCTGATAAGAAATTCAGACCGGGCCTTGTATCTTGCAAAGGAACATGGTAGAAATAGGGTCGTTCTATTTAACAGGGAGATTTTATGAGTATATCTGTTATAGGCGTAGGTTATGTAGGTCTTGTTACAGGCGTCTGCTTTGCAGAATTCGGCCTTAAGGTCACATGTATGGATAAAGATGGCGAAAAGATTAGAAACCTGAGAAAGGGGATCATCCCTATATATGAACCCGGACTTGAGGAAAAGGTAAAAAAGAATATAAAGGAGGGAAGGCTCACCTTCACAACCGACATAGGAGAAACGGTAGATAATGCCCTTGCGATCTTTATTGCGGTCGGAACACCTCCGATGAAAGACGGGTCGGCAGATCTCTCCTTTGTGGATGAGGTAGCTGAGACAATTGCAAAACATATGACCGGCTACAAGGTAATAATAACGAAATCTACTGTACCAGTCGGGACCGGCGAGAGGCTGCGCAAGATAGTCGGAAGATCCCAGAGGGAAAGCATAGATTTTGATATAGTCTCAAATCCGGAGTTTCTAAGGGAGGGCTCTGCCATTGAAGACTTTATGCGTCCTGACAGGGTTGTTATTGGGGCAGAAAGTCAGCAGGCCGTGGCAATAATGAAGGATCTCTATCGTCCATTATACCTCATAGAGACCCCCTTCCTGATCACTGATGTCCCTACAGCAGAGATGATAAAGTATGCATCAAACAGTTTCCTTGCGACAAAGATCACCTTTATCAATGAGGTCGCGAATCTGTGTGAGAAGGTAGGGGCTGATGTCCGCATGGTTGCAAAGGGGATGGGACTGGACGGCCGTATTGGTTCAAAATTTCTCCACCCAGGCCCCGGATATGGCGGCTCCTGCTTCCCGAAGGATGTGCTGGCCCTGTCTAAGATCTCAAGGGAGAAGGATTATGATTTTAAGATCTTAAAGGGCGTAATTGAGGCAAACAACAGACAGAAGACGTTAATGGTCGAAAAAATAAAAGAAGCAGTCGGGGATTTAAATGGAAAGACACTCGGCATATTAGGCCTTTCCTTTAAGCCTAATACGGATGATATGAGGGATGCACCCTCCATTGAGATTATTACCTCCCTCCAGAAGTCAGGCGCAAAGATCAAGGCGTATGATCCGGCTGCCATGGATGAAGCAAAAAAGGTATTGAAGGATATAGAATATTGCGACGATCCCTATGCAATAGCTCAAGGGACAGATGCCCTGATAATCCTCACTGAATGGAACCAGTTCAGAAATCTTGACCTTGAAAAGGTCAAATCCTTGCTCAAATCACCTGTCTTTATTGACCTTAGAAATGTCTATGAGCCGAATAAGATAAAAGAGCTTGGAATGAAATATGTTGGGGTTGGCAGGAAATAGCCTATTTCTTTTCCAATACCACCTGACCTATTGAATAGGCATGGTCATGAGATATGCTTACATGGACAGAGGTAATATATTTTTTGGATATCAGCCTTTTGAGTCCCCCATATAATCTTATCTTCGGGGCACCGCCTCTATCATTGAAGATCTCTACCTCTTTCCAGATCCAGGGATTAGTGCCTCCTCCGATCGCCTTGAAGAGCGCCTCTTTAATGGCAAATCTGCCGGATAAGTGTATATGGGGGTATCTCCTGGAAAGGGCATATTCTTTCTCGTCCTCAGTAAATACCCTTTCAATAAATCGCTCCCCCCATCTCTCTAGTACCCGCTTCATCCGGACTATATCTACTAAATCTATTCCTATCCCAACGATCAATTTATAAGCTCCTTCATCTCCCTTACTGCCCTATCAAGCCCTACCAGGACAGACCTTGAGATAATGCTATGGCCGATATTAAACTCAACGATCTCATTAATCTGGGTTAGCCTCTTCACATTTCTGTAGGTTAAGCCGTGGCCTGCATTTACGCCAAGTCCCAGCTTGTAGGCAAACTTTGCTGCCTGGGTAATCGCGTCCATTTCCCTGTCTTCATCCTTTATCCGCTTAGCATTGGCGTATCTGCCGGTATGGATCTCTATATAGTCGGCATTTATCTTATGTGACGCCTTGATCTGGTCTATGTCAGGGTCCACAAAAAGACTTACAATGATTCCGCCCTCATGAAGGAGGTCTATGATATCCTTCAATTTCCCCCGAATAGAGGAGATATCAAGCCCCCCCTCAGTTGTCAGCTCCTCACGTCTTTCAGGGACAATGGTCACCATGTCCGGCTTTACATCAAGCGCTATTTTCACCATTTCATCTGTTGCCGCCATCTCAAGATCCAGTTTGGTCTGGATAACCTCCCTCAAAATCCTTAAATCCCGGTCCTGTATATGCCTCCTGTCTTCTCTTAAATGCACGACAATCCCATCCGCCCCTGCCATCTCAGCAATGACTGCTGCGGCAACAGGTTCAGGCTCAATCCCGCCCCTTGACTGCCTAAGAGTTGCCACATGGTCTATATTGACGCCAAGCCTGGCCATATATCTCCCTAAATCTTTTTAAAATGAAAATTATTACAGAAAAAGAGTAAGTTGGCAAGCCCCTAATTTAAGAAAGTTGCCTTAAGCCCATCCAGAAAGGGTGTAAGGGATATATTGAATCTCTTTTGGACTATATCTGGATTGCATATAGTGTCTATTAACAGGAGATCAAGCTCATCATTTGTAAGGGGGAGAAGACTTGCCGGTACTATCTTTTCGCCTAAAGCCAGAAATGGTCTTGTAAGGGATACAGGAAGATGTAACTTTATCCTCTTCTTTCCGAAGACCCGGGCCATTTCATCAAGGACACGGTCAAATTCCATCGCCTCAGGCCCCCCTATCTCGAATATCTCATTTATCGTCTGATTATCCTCCAGGCATCTGACTAACACAGATACCAGGTCCTTTACATATAATGGCTGCATCAAGTATCTGCCTGAACCTATAACAGGAATAACCGGGGCACTCCTGACTATATCGGCCAGGTTTGCAAAAGACTCCCCTCCTGGGCCGTAGATAACAGTAGATCTAAAAATGGTATATTTTAATTTCGAGGCCCTTATCGCTTCTTCTGCCCTCCATTTTGACAGGAGATATCTTGAACCTGTATCGGGTGATACCTTTACAATGCTTATAAAGATTAGCCTCCCGACCCCCTTGGCCTGCATTGCACCTACAAGGTTCTTTGTGCCTTTATAATTTGTTTCCTCAAAGGTATCTTTCCCGATTTCACGCCTGATCCCGATCAGGTGATAGACTGTAGTGATACCATCTAAGGCCCTCTCTATAGATTCCTTGTCCTTTACGTCACCAAGGGAGAGCTCACAGCCTTTTTTCTGGAGTTCTGTCCCCTTTTCGTAGGATCGCACAAAGGCCCTTATCCTTGCTCCAGTTTGCAGAAGACTGCTTATCAAGTGTCTTCCAACAAATCCATTTGCGCCGGTAACCAGAATCATAAGACCCCTCACTTACTTAAAAGGGAGAGAAATTCCTAATCCTTATCTATCTGCGCCCTCTGGAGTCTTCCGCTAAAATCCCTGTAGATAATCTTCCATTTTGAGTATGCATCAATGGCGCCACCGGATCCTCCTGCCTCCCTATGGCCTATCCCTGTCTCCTTTGTTCCGCCAAAGGGGAGTTGGATCTCTGCGCCTATCGTAGGGGCATTTATATAGACAATACCTGTATCAAGCTCCTGCTCTGCCCTGGCAGAGCTGTTTACATCCTTTGTGTAGATGGCAGATGAGAGCCCGTAAGGGACATTGTTTGCTATAGCTATGGCCCCGGATAGGTCTTTTGCCTTTATTACGCAGACTACAGGGCCGAAGATCTCTTCCTGCGCAATCCTCATCTTTGGATCTACACCTGCAAATATGGTCGGCTCAATAAAATAACCCTCTGCACATGCGCCTTTCTTATAGGGCTTTCCCCCAAGGGCAAGCTTGGCCCCCTCATCAAGCCCTATCCTGATATAATCAAGGACCTTGTTGTATTGCTCCTCATTTACAACAGGCCCCACATCCGTAGTAGGTTCAAGGCCGTTACCGAGCCTTAACTTTGCTGCTGCATCAATAAAACCATTTACGAACTTATCATATATCCTGCTATGGACTATAACCCTGCTTGCCGCAGTGCACCTCTGCCCTGTTGTACCGAATCCACCCCAGATGCAACCATCTATCGCAAGGTCACGGTCAGCATCATCCATGACTATGATCGGATTCTTTCCTCCTGTTTCACAGATGATCGGTCTGTGCATAGTCCCGCACAAGGCCTCAAGCCTCCTACCTGTTGAACTTGAGCCTGTAAATGATACCGCATCAATCCCTTTATGACCGGCAAGATATTCGCCCACATCACGACCTGATCCATGCACAAGGTTTAAGACCCCCTCAGGTATCCCTGCCTCGTTCAGGATCTCAACAAACCTTGTTGCACACACCGGGGTATAGCTTGATGGTTTAAAAACAACTGTATTGCCGCAGATAAGTGAAGGAAAGATCTTCCATGATGGGATTGCAACAGGAAAGTTCCAGGGGGTTATAAGGGCAAATATGCCTATAGGGACCCTTATAGATTTTGCATCCTTATCAGGCAGCTCGGATGGGACTGTCTCGCCTTTAAGCCTCCTTCCCTCCCCTGCCATATAATAGGCCATATCTATGGCCTCCTGAACATCCCCCATTCCCTCAGACAGGACCTTACCCATCTCCCTTGTAACGAGCCTTCCAAACTCCTTTTTGTTTTTTACAAGTAATTCAGCGGTCCTGAATATGATCTCGCCCCTTTTTGGGGCAGGGGTAAGGCTCCACTTTTTTAATGCGGCCCTGGCAGCCAAAACAGCCCTGTCAACATCCTCCTTGCCGGACTTGGGTAATATCCCTATTACCTCAGATGTCTTGGCCGGGTTGATACTCTTAAAGGTCTCACCAGAGGCAGCATCAACCCATTTGCCGTCTATATAGTTTTTGCATCGTTTTAGTATCGCCATATGATTATTTTAGCAGATATAATTTTTAGATGCCAAGTCGATGGGCAAAATGAATATTATAGGATCTAATTGGCATTTTTAATGATGCTGTATCTTTCTGGACTGAATCTTTTCGCCAGGGATAAACACCCATCATCGTTCTTTTATTTTCTTCGATCCGCTCTTCTGCCCACCTAACTGATTCATTCAGGACTTCATGTAAATTATCAGTAGAGTAAGAATTTTCAAGGATGACTTTAGATGTTGCAGATGCTCCTCGAGTCATGAAGGAACCATCTGAACCTTCCAGTCTAAGGATAATAAGAAACCACCTATTAAATTGCGCGTGCTGGAGCTCGACTAGATGCCCGGATTTGGAAGAGTCATCCATAACTACAAAACGAGCTACTGATCCAACGGCCACCGCCTTTTGCTGTAAGTCATAATGGAGATCGTCCGGAATTTCATTTAAGCATATCGGGACATAGCCGAGAATAATCAGGATCTTTTTTATTTCTTTCAATCGTTTTATGCCATCATCTCCGTAATCTCCAAGCACTAGAACCATCTTTTCCTTAAAAGTCTTCAGGTACTCGCTGACCGGTATAGATCGTTTTTCAGACTCTTTCAGGTAAACCAATGCAAGGAGGATTTCATCTTTTGCCTTCGAAACCGCATTTATTTCTGACCAGAAAGCTTTAGTACGATTACCATACAACTCTGCATGTTTGACTAGGCGACTCCAATCTCCAACAGTAAATGTAATTTCGGTAAAACTAACAGAGGCTTCCTGTGATGTTAAACGGAATGGGAACCAGCCTTTGAGCGTTAGACCGATTAACTTGATATTACTTGCAGATATATCAAACATGGGCTGTAATCTTCTGACGCGAGCTGGCGCATTTGTAAACAAATCCTCGATCCTTGCGCTAGATCGCTGTATCGAAATACCAGGAGAAGTTTCTCCAATATATTCAAATCCGGCACCGAAGTTTGTTGATACATAGCCTATGATGCCACTGGATGAGAACTGGAATCTCGATAGAAATTGAAGATTTTCTATTTGAAGGAACTGTCTCGCAGTGTCTATGTAGGTTTTATGAAAAACCTCAATATAATTGCGTAATAGATCTTCGGTTACATTCATATATCATTTTTTGATATTTTCATATTTTCGTTTATCCCTCTCCCCACACCTCTTCAATTATCCGCTCTGTTCGCTTTTCAGCCTCTTGTCTTAGGAGCCCCACACCTTCGAATGCCTTCATCTCTTTTTCAAATTGCAGCATCTTCTATCTTTTTCCCCACGTCTTCCGGTTTAGTGGCAACAACATACTTCCATGCTCCATAGCTACCTTCTGCATTTACCGCATCCACCCATCTTTTTGCAGCCTGCGTCTTTATCTCGGCAAGTTCATCAAATCCTTTCGTCTCCAGGATAAGATGAATAGGAGGTTCACATTTCAGGCGGATGATAAAATCTGGCATATAATCATGAGGCTGACCATTATGCAAATATGGGATTGCGAAACCAAGTCCGGCATTTTTAACAAAGGCATCTACCTTATCGTGCTTATCAATGATATATGCCGCAGCCTGTTCCCACTTCTTTGTATCGGCAACCACATAATTTAAATGGCTATGAATGACCTCGCGCACCTCCCTGCTTGTCCAGAAATCCACTTCTGCTGTTGAGCCCGGGCCGCGGCTTGTTTCGTATCTTGGTATCTCCGGTGCCTCTCCCTGTGATGTATCGGGCTTTATAGCCTCCATTAGTCGTTCAATAACCCATCCATAATACGGAGAAAGAAATACATCAAGGATATTAGCGGGTAAAATAGGCTGGACTTTTTCCTTCAGATATCTTTCTGCAATTTTAGCTATCTGCGGAAACAGGATGTGTGCAGGAACAAAGCAATGTGGTTGTGATACATAATCTCTGGTTAGATCACGGGCCAGTTCAAAGACAAGTTCCTGAAAACGCCTGCCTGAACGATAAGGATTCAGATCAACATTTTCAATCCTTCCTGGCCCCATGAGTGAATATCTTCCCTGGTTGTTCGGAAGTCCTGCCTTCATATCTACCTCAGGCGGAATATTCATTGGATCAAGGCGCAATTGTGCAACAGAATTCAAATCCGCTGTAACACGATTTCTTATCCCCTGCTGGTAACCTTCAACACGCGGAAATCTTATCTCATATTTAGCCTTTCCTGGCACCGCTGTTACATGATTCCGTTTCGCCCGAGGCTGATTAGAGCCACGCTTATTCGATTTAAAGGGAATTACTTCAAAAGGAACTCCAAAGACCTTGGCAACCTCTTCAGAGAGCTTCTCATTTTCCCCTACTTCATAGTTTGATCGCCTCAGTCCACGACCTACTACCTGTTCACATAAGAGCTGAGACATAAACGGTCTTAAACCTACAATGTGTGTAACAGTGTTGCAGTCCCAACCCTCTGTGAGCATGCCAACACTTACAATGCAACGCACATCCCTGCCAGGCGGGTGAAGTGGTCTGTCGAGTTTCTTTGCCAGTTCTTCAAATCCCTCAGGATAGATTGCGCGCCCCTGACTACCCCTGGGCCAATCGACCTTTCCTACTGTGTCAAGGGTAAGTCTCATCCAGCGTGACTCGTCACTTTTAGCGCCCTCTGTATCAGTCTCATGGACTACTCTTGAATCTACCCTGATGGTGTATATATTCCCTTCGCGGTTAAAAAACCCGTCTATGCCTGATGAAGGAATACCAGTTGGAGGTCTGTCTTCTGCGAGCCATTCATAGACCATCTTTGCAATCTTGGTGTTTTTGCAGACAAGGATAAAGACCGGCGGTCTGGAGTCTTGATTATGCCCTGCCCATTCTTGCCTCAATTCTTCCCAAAGCCCGGCAAGCATCGCAACAGGAGTATTTGCCCATTTAAGTATAGCCTCAGGTTTTGGGCTTCCCTTTTTTCCACCCCGTTCAGCAGGGGTAAGCTTTGGAAGAATCCAACGCCAGATATTAAAATAACCCGGGATCTCAGCGCCTGTAGTGTCACGAACTGCCAGTTGAGGGATCTTTACCAGGCCTGATTCAATTGCATCTGTAAGACCGAAATCACTCACTACCCAGGGAAATGTTCGGTTTGTTTCCTGACCGACCCTACCTAAATAATAGGGGGTTGCAGAAAGATCGACACAAAAATTAATATTCCTCAGTTTATGAATCCTGTCCAGACCGTCAACCCAAACAGTGGCCTCCTTAAAAAACTCTTCGATCTCTTCTTTTTCGCCAAAAACATCATCTTCGGTTTCATCCGGTTCGGGTTTGAGAATACGATAAGCATGGTGCGCCTCATCATTGAATACAAGGATGTTCTGCTTCCCGCCTATTTCCCTTCCAAGGACACGGTTTACCATTGCGGTATCACTCTCAACATATTTTACCGATTCGACAGCAACTTTTTTGAGATTTCCCTGGTTGTCCCGCTCTTCGCTCAGTATTGAAATCAGTCCGGCAGCAACCTGTCGATCCAATTCATCAGGTGTCAAATAACGTTTGCCTCTTGCGGTTGTCGTCTTCGGGCCTATGGTTATAGTCTCTCTGATCCGTACAGGTACGCCTGCTCTGCTTACCTTAGCGCTCACGCCTCCGATCTGAATCCCTTGCGGTTCAAAGACATGCCAATTCGTAACGAGAACCTTGCCTTTTATTAAGTCTGACATCAGGTGTTCGGGAACCAGGTCACGCGTAAGGTATAGGCTTGATTCACCCCTTGTTGGATCAAGCTCCTGCAAACGATCCCGGATAGTAACATTAGGGCAGACAACAAGCACGACATCCGAGAATCTTCCATCGCCCCTATTATTTACCTTGTTAAGGATGCTCCATGCTACGATCATTCCCATCACTGTTGTTTTTCCTGAACCGGTAGCCATCTTGCAGGCATAACGCTTGAATGCATTATATCCCTCAGTCTTTCTATCGTCGCTTATATCGTCTAGAGGTATATCAATCCCTTGCAAATAGTCTGCCCGGGCCTCAGACAAGAAAATAATTGTCTCAGCGGCCTCTATCTGTGCGAAGAAAAGCCTATGTTCTCTTCCATCCCGTTGCCAGTATCTTAAGATTTCAAGTGTTGTTCTCGTAACGCCCGGATATCCATGTATGCGCCATTCCTTTACCCGTTCCCGGATCAGGTTTACAAGGGCAAGGTCAACCCACTGACCCCTTGCTTCGTGCTCTCCTGCGGGTATCGGTGCTTTTGGGTCTCTGTAGAAATAGCCTGCCTTTCGGCGGCCAGGTCTTTGCTCTGGAGGCACTCCTTCTTCTATATACCAGTGTTTAGCAGGCTCTTCGTAAGGCGAGTTCAGTATTGGCTCTTCTACTTCATAACTATTCATTTCTCTGCCTCATCTAATCGCTTCACTACCATGAGTTCATTTCCGCGATCATCGATTACCTTTACTGCGATCTGGCCATGTTCTCCTGCCTCAAATGGGACGCTCTTTGTCCCCGCAAGATGCTCCCAGATGCTCTCCTCGTAATTTGCCTTTAAAGTCCGTTTTAGATTATCCCATGCGTTGGTGCGCGGGAAGAAGGCCTGACATACATGGAAACAGAGCCCGTTATAATCTGTATCCAGAAACCATGCCGGCACGTCATTGCCTGATCGGTGATCTGTCTCCATCGTTACCGGATCAAAGATATCAATCCCTAAAAGCTCGACTTGATACACCGCCGAGCCCTCGCCCCTTGTGGGAGAGGGTTGGGGTGAGGGGGTAATCTTCACCTCCGGCAATCCGCAAACGCTGAATATCTGACTTGAACGCATATTTTTTAGGAGGTCTCCCATCATAATATCAGGGGTTGCCTGGACATACGTTGCTGGAATCATACCCATATTTGCAGAACTTTCGATCAGGATTCGGGCATTGGCCTGTATCGCAAACCCGATAACGTAAAGATGCGAATAGCCTCTAAGATTGGCCTCTTTCAATGCCTCATGCACTAATTTTTCACTTACTGCTCCATTCTCAGGGCCAAAGAGGAGTGCAACGGGCCTTTCATTTTCTCCCTCGTCCTCAGGGAGAGGGCTGGGGTGAGGGTTGGCAACTACTGCCTCTGCTGATAATGATAGTGTTTTCGCAGGGGGGCGGATGTTCTTTAGGGTTACGCTCTTGCCTCCCCCGATATGAAGCACCGGAGATTTACGTAAGATCTCAAGCAGACGATCAATAAAAGAACCATGCTGTTCTGTAACACCTGAACCTGAGTCCTCGACACCGTCACCTTCCCAGTCAACAGGCGTTGGAATTGTAGCCTCAACACAGAAAGGGCCGGTAACGCGAATAATTTTATTGTCTATTTCAGGACGGTCTACAAGGACTTCTTCAGCAGGAGGTTCGTTATTGGCGATAGATTTCAGCGTTACATGAGGGACGATACCGCCGATCTCTTCGCCTTTGCTATTTTGCTTGCGCACATACACAAAACCACTGGCCGGGCCTCTTGAATCATCTTTTAACTGATAATATGGGAATGTAGCAGTCAACAATCTCTGCCTTGCAAGGGCAAGCGGCACGCGGCTTGTGTCAATCGTAATCCACCGCCTGCCCCACTGCTCTGCGACATAAGCAGTTGTGCCACTCCCGCAGGTAGGGTCAAGTACAAGGTCACCGGGGTCGGTGGTCATGAGGAGGCAGCGTTGGATAACTTTTTGATTGGTTTGAACAACATATAAAATATTTGCTTCGCCCATTACATCATCCCATACCGAAGATACAATCGAATATGGGAAGTCATCAAAGAGATGAACATATCGAAGACTATTTTCGGTGGATAATAAGCGGCCATTTTCTTCAAGTTTCTTTAGCCCCTCATTGGTCGTCCTCCAACCCGCCCCTTTTCTTGGCGTATAAGTCGTCCCTTGAAATTTATAAGGCTGCGTTGTTGAAGCAGACCCGGTTCGTGAATGTAAATCTGTACTCTTGAAAATTCGCGCTCCATCGGGTATCCTGACTTGACCGGTTAATTCCTCTTTGGTTAAAGATCTTGTAGCCCCGTCTTTAAGAATAACCTGTCTAAATTCGGTAGAATCAATGCCGATATTCTTTTCTATAAATAAAGGTCTAAACTTTAATTTAGCCCTATCTTTACAATACCAAACAATAAAATCTGCAACTGATGGCACAGCATCAGAGGTTTGACTTCCAGACTTTTTGAAGGTTATTAAACTAATAAAATTCTCCGCCCCAAACACCTCATCCATTATCTCCCGCACATGATGGACATTCTCATCGCTTATCTGCACAAAGACGCTGCCTGATGGCGCAAGTAGTTCACGCGCGATCAGCAGGCGGTCGCGCATATAGGTGAGGTATGAATGCAGGCCGAGTTCCCATGTGTCCCGATAGGCCTTGACCATCTCCGGTTCGCGGGTCATGTCTTCATCATCGTTATGGGAGACATCCCGTTTACGTACAAATGGCTGGAAGTTGCTTCCGAATTTGATGCCATAGGGCGGGTCCATATATATCATCTGCACCTGGCCGCCAAGCCCCTCATAATGCAGGAGCGAATTCATGACTACAAGCGAATCGCCGAGGATCATCCTGTTAACCCACTTGTCCCTATATTCATAAGCCTTCAATACCTGGTCGGTGACCGGCCTTTGAGGATCTCCGAAGAGTTCAAACATCCCCATCTGGATGGAATCTTCCTTTTTCCTGTGGGTTTTAAGGGTTTCTATAATCGCCTTTGTGGAGAGGCGTTCATGCACAAAGAGAGGCAGGGTCGGCACATCAAAAGAAAGGCGCTCTGCCTTGCCGGCCCAGTTAAGAAAAGGCTTACTTAAGCGCTTCAACTGCTCTACCGCATCGTGCAGGCCCCTGACTGTGGCAATAACCTGACCGCCTGAATTCTTAAACTCCTCAGGTCTATCAAAGGCATGCGGCGCAGGTATGGCAGTCGCCTTTTCAATCATTGCAATAAGCCACTCTCCCAATTCTCGGGCATGGTTTTGCCCGTCCCAATCAAGGGCCGGCGAAAGAGATGAGTCATATCTGTAAGTTACCGGGGGCTTTTTCTTCCTGAATTGCGCCTGTGTGCCCACATCCGGCCGTAAAGGAGAATCTGCCTCGGAATGACGGTATGCCTTAGCCTCGGCCTCTCCTATTTGTTCTGGCTTTTTCTTTTTGCCCTTTGGCATCAGACCCCCCGTGTATAAGGAAAGATTTATTTTGGCTTAATCTATATAACCTGCTTAGCTTAATTCTCGATAAGTATTATAATAATAGATTGTGGGAATTATATTTCAATAGGCAAAAAGCTGCAAGACTATTCATGCTTAGGTGTTTATAGGGTTGTTTTTTCATATCAGAGGTATTTGTAGACATGGTTTCAAGGAATCCAGTGAGCCAACTAAGAAGGAAAAGAAACCGGCGGGTGGGGTACGGGAAGATAAGGTGAATTAAGGGGAGGAAAGGCAAGGGTGGAGAAGCTGTCTACGAAAAGATGTAGAGAGATAGCGATAAAGCCTGTTCATGTTAGATGGTCAAAAAATTAAGAGATAATGGTTAACTATTAAATTATTCACTTGGTAAAGACTTCTTTCCCTTTTTATGTTCCTTTGCTAATTTCTTAATAGAAGGTTCTGGTTTTAAATTTTCCGGCAATGTACCACCAAGTTTTCTTATAGTTGATCTGACTTCTTGGCCTACATTGTAATGCGTATCAATGGCTTGCTTTTCTCCATTTACTCTATCACGGATAAGTTTTTCCTCTGTCTGTGTAATTCTAAATTCGTTAGCTGCAAGCTCTGTACGACCAGCACAATCAAGCAGGTCTTCATTATGAGGTATCTTTTTGTATCTTTTTATATCGGTCAACCCCATTTCATAAAGGCCACGATACCCTGCATCATGAAAAAGAGCATACCTTTGAACACCAACGTTTTTAGCTGTGCTGGTTAGGCTGCGATTTGCATTTTTAACGCGTTCCCGAAGCTGTATTCGTCGTTCATCGGTGCCAAGCTTATCTTGAATCTCCTGCCTACGAGTTTGAACAGCAAAATAGGTTTGTGCAGTAGCTATCTCTGGCTTTCTTGAATCTCCATTCATTGCTATTAAGTAACAGGCATATCGTGTTAAGAAAAAATCTTTTATCGGTCTCTTTGCATCACTTCCTATTCTAACCATTTTCGTAGTGTCACGAAATTGGTTAGTAGGTTCTATTCCTGTGCTTTCACATGCCATATATGCTTTTTCTATCACATTTTCAAAGTTTTCCCATTCAGGATAGCCTAAAACTTTATGGATATCTCTTCCCATCCAATATTCACCGCCATTTTTTGTGTACAATTTCTTTTGTTCTAATGCATTAATTACGGCCTCTATATTGTAATTCATATATATCCTCCTAAATTTTTAGATTGTAAGTTTAGCACAAAATAAATAATCTATCAATATCTATTTTTACATTTCATATTTTTTTGTATTGCACAATATTTATCGTATTGCATATTAAATAGCACTTATGATATTGTGTGTAACAAATAGGAGGAAACAAATGGGCATTATAGATAAATTTAATGAGAGAATAAAAAAGAAAGAAGATGAAATCCAAGAGCTTGAGACCAAAATTCGAGAGGCTAAGGCTTATCTTCAAGCCCTGCAAGATACCATCCGACTTTTACCGAGAGAGAGAGGAGTTAGTAACAGTGTAGAGAGCACATTAAAGCCTGGAAGCGCAATCAGTAAAGTTTTAGCCCTTTTAAAAAATAGTGGGAGACCGATGCATATTACAGAAATCCTTGAGGGGATCGGCAAACCTGTGAACAAAAAGAACAGGGCATCTTTGAGCAGTGCTTTAGGATGGTATGTAAGAAAAGAAGAGATGTTTACTCGTTCCTCCCCCAATACATTTGCTTTGATTAGCATGGAAGGTCATTTAAATGAAGAACCACCTGATGACTTTGGTTTGCCTAGTGATAAAGATGTTGAAGAACATAAGGAGGAACAAGAGAAAGGATAAAAAACTATATGAAGGGGATAGGCTGGAAGAAGTGCAAGAATGCAATGAAATAAAAGGAATGGGTTTGCAGTGCCATAAAGGAAAAGCCGAGCGTCCGGAAAGAACATCTCGGCTTTTACAAGAGAATGCGGGGTTCCTTCCCTGCATATCACTTGACAGGATTAGCAGGCCAACGAGAGCCCCGGATTCATTTTTATCTTACTGTTCGTCTGCTTCCTTGTCAAGGTTTCATGGCAAGGAGGTGTACCAATGAGATCGCCTTAATTAATCCGCACCATTTTTTAGAAGCATTTAGAGCAGGGGTCGGGGCCTACCCTTTTTAAAATTCTTTTTTTAAGAAGGAGATTTAAATGATTAGAAATTCAAGAAGACTGCCACAGGCGCAGACACTTCATGATGCCATGATTAGAACATTGACAAAAGAACTTGTTAGTCAGGGTTACAACGTTTCTGCAGATATAGCAGGTTTTCCACAACCTCCGAGAGTTGGCAGGCATATACCAGATATATATGCTAATAAATTAAACTCTCAGATTATTGTAGAAGTTGAAACCTCCGAGACAATTGGAATAAACCACACGAAAGAACAGTATACAGATTTTTCCAACGTACGCGGAACCAATTTCCATGTCATGGTGCCTGAGAGTAGTTTGATTCGAGCGCAAGCTTATGCCAAGTCATGGGGAATAACGGTTGATCAATGGTGGTATCAAAGAGGAGCTTAGATTAAGAAGGGGGCAGGCTATGCCTACCCCCTTCTTTTGTTAACGTGCAGGTATAAAGGTCAGATTTATTTTCCTCAGTATTCCGATTTTCTCCGCCCCATTCTTAAACACCTTTAACCTTTGCAGGCAGCCCCTCACCCCAGCCCTCTCCCGCAAGGGGCGAGGGAGTTTATGCATACTCCTGCTGATAGAGCAAGATATCTTCCCACTTCCGGCAGAGTTGTTGCAATCTTTCAATGACCTTTAAATCTGTATCTGTGGCTTCATTAATTCTTGGCATGCTTATTACTTATTGTCCATTAAAGATCTTCTCTGCGTAGGCTTTGAAGGAATTATATTTCAATAAACCAAAAGCTGCAAGACCGTGTACTCGTTCACTACATATGAGCGAGCACAATGAGTTGACAATTAACTATAAAATATCTAAAGTTGAGTCAACAATGTTCACAATACCTGATAAGGATGGAATCCCCGTAAGTCTGACAAAGGAGGTATGGTTTAACAAACTCCTGGACTCAAGGCGGGGTCATCCTGAAGTAAAAGATTATCTCTCAGGGATCAGATCTACCATAAACGATCCTGACTTTATCTTCCAAAGCTCCAGGGATGAACGATCAAAGCTCTTATACAAAGGTAGCTTGACCTCTAGTAGATTTAAAGATTGTTATATCCTGGTTGTGGTAAAATATACTAAAGAACATGACCTGTTGCATGGTTATGTGAGTACTGTCATGTTAACCAATCATATCAAAAAAGGAGGAGGACTCCTATGGAGAAGGTAAATAAGATAACGATTTGCTACGACAGTAATGACGACATCCTGGACATTATAATCGGTCCTTCTGCCCAGGAAGCGATCTCGGTAGAGCAGGAAGAAGAGGTCTTTCTTCGCATCCATCCTGAGTCTAAAGAAATCCTTGGCATCACAATCCTTGGATTTAAAAAATACCTTTTGGAAGATGAAAAGAAGGGTAAAAGACTCCACGAATTTGTGGCTGAAATTGCCACATAGAAACAACGGCTATTCTTTTGGACCGATATGAATTGCTATACCTGTATCTCCTCTGCCCTCCTCCTCATCTCATCTATGGCCCACTTATAATCCTTGTTTCCGAAAACGGCAGTGCCTGCAACAAATATATCAACCCCGGCCCTCGAGATTCTCTCTATATTCTCTATCTTGATACCCCCATCGATCTCAAGTTCCACATCACAACCCCTCTCATTTATCATCATCTTGGCAGCCCTTACCTTCTCCAGCATAAAGGGGATGAAGGTCTGACCACCAAACCCGGGATTTACAGACATAAGGAGGAGGAGATCGATATCACCGATGATATTCTCAATTGCCGAAAGGGCAGTTGCGGGATTCAGGGCTATGCCGCATCTTACCCCCTTTTCCCTGATCGACTGGACTGTCCTGTGCATATGTATTAATGCCTCTGCATGTACAGTCAGATAGTCTGCCCCTGCCTTAATGAAGTCTGGTATCATCTGGTCCGGATTATTTATCATAAGGTGGACATCAAGGGGAAGCCTGGTTATCTTGCGAATGGCCTCTATTACAGGCGGGCCTATAGTAAGATTAGGGACAAAGTGGCCGTCCATCACGTCTATATGTATCAGGTCTGCACCGGCCTCCTCTACCCTGGAGATCTCCTCTCCAAGGCGCGAGAAATCGGCAGAGAGTATAGAAGGCGCTATCTTCTTCATGTTGGGATTATCCATTCTTTCTTAATCTTGCCACAAAGAAGCCATCCATCCGGCAGGGATTGAATATAGTATTTAAGAATCCCCTATTGTCGATCAAGGGGGATGCGGCCTGGGGAAGATAAGACCTCAGGTCTTCAACCTTGTATTCCGGGTGATTATCGAGAAAGCTGTCTATTACCATCTCGTTCTCCTCTTCTTCTGTAGAACAGGTAGAATAGACCATGGTGCCCTGATCCTTAATTAATTTCGAGAGGTTCTCAAGGAGTCTCACCTGCAGGTCCTGATACATAAATATCAGCTCTTCATCCTTTCTCCACTTGGCATCAGGATTCCTCCTCAAGACCCCAAGCCCCGAGCATGGCGCATCTATTATAATCCTGTCAAACCTCTTCTCCTTCAAAAGGCTAAAATCGCCTGCGGCATCGAGCAGATAGGCCTTCACAATATTTATCCCAAGCCTCTGGATATTCTCATTTAACAGGGAGAGCCTGTCTTCCTTTATATCTAATGCCACTATCTCCCCCCTATTTTCCATGATCTGGGCCAGATGGGTAGTCTTTCCGCCCGGGGCCGCACAGGCATCCAGAATGACCTCGCCAGGTATAGGCCCGGCTGCTACAGACACTATCTGTGATGCCTCGTCCTGTATATAAAACCAGCCGTTCTTGAATGCCGATGTCTCCTTGGCCTTTGCCGCCGGATAAAGGATGAGGCCGTCCGGTGATATGGTGCATGGCTCAGATGTTACGCCCTCTTCCTTTAAAGACTGGAGGAGGTCATCCCTTTTTATAAAGATTCTGTTTGTCCTGATTGTAAATGGGGGGACCTCATTGTTCCACTGGCAAAGCCCGATAGTCCTCTCTACTCCGTAACGCTTGACCCACCTCTGCACCATCCACTCAGGGTATGAATAGATTGCTGATATATGATGTATTGGATGGGCGTTGATCTCGGGGTATACGATCTTTTCCCTCCCCCGTTCAAGGCTCCTTAATATGGCATTTACAAATCCGTGTTTTCCGCCATACCTCTTTGCGAGCTCAACAGATTCGTTTACAGCCGCCGACGGAGGGGTCTTGTCCATATAGAGTATTTGATAGGCACCGAGCCTTATGATATTCCCTGTCCAGAGCCCAAGCCCATCGAGTCCCCTCTTTGAGAAGAAATCAAGGACAAAATCAAGGTGACCCTTTTGCCTTAACACGCCATAGACCAGCTCATGTATAAAGGACCTGTCAAGATCAGACAGGTCCCCCCAATTCAGATACTGATCAAGGAGAGGGCCTGGAAAGACCTTCTCCCTCTCTACCCTGTAAAGGATCTCCAGGGCAATACCCCTTGCACCCTTTTCTATGGCAATACCCTCAAATTATGTGTAGGGGCGATCCTCTGTTGTCGCCCTGGCAGGCACGGGGACCTGCCCCTACGATCTATCTCTTATAGGCCATCGCCTCAAGTCTTGCTATCCTCTCCTCTATGGGAGGGTGGGTGGAAAAGAGCTTTAAGAACCCGCCGCCTGTCAGCGGGCTTACAATAAACATGTGCGCTGTAGACGGATTA
>CAYZUL010000017.1:0-49364 GCA_964481895.1 uncultured Nitrospirota bacterium
CCATCATACAGAGCCATTTGTCGTGGCGGGTCAAGTCGTCCTTGCCTACTTCCTTACCCAACCATTCCTTGAGCATTGGGCTGTTCACATTGTCGTTAAACATCCAGCCCTCATTCCCCGTGTTATATGGCGGGTCAATGTAAATACACTTAACCTTTCCGGCATACTGAGGAAGCAGGGCTTTCAGCGCAAGGAGGTTGTCCCCTTCGATAATCAGGTTGCCGTCCGCCTTTTCCGGCTGGAAGTGAAGTTTTTCCACCTCATCCAAGGTGTGATAGGGTATGGAAAGATGGTGGTTCCAGATAATGTTCTTGCCTTTAAATTGTAAAGTGGGCATAGATAACTCCTATATCTTCATGAATTCAGGAATAGAGAAAACAATACCTGATCGTTGCGCAGTGGAATTGTGGCCCTTACTTATTATTAACAGCTGTAGCTACCCACCTTTCACAACACTCAAGTACCAAATCAAACTGCTGCATCTTAATTAAAGCATCAAAATCAGGGGCATCCTTCATAAATTCAAGCAAACGTTCCTTCGGTGTTTCACGATAGGAATCTACGAAAAATTCAAAAAGGTCATATGGTTCTTCGGTCTTTTTTGGAGGGCGCTGAATATTTCCAAAAAATGCCTCCGGATGATTTTTATAATCGATAAGTTCATCTTCAGGCATCGGCCTAGTTAAGATCTGATTTTTCCCATCTTCTGTAGTTATAGCAAAGTATATTTCCTTTTCATTTGCACTTACAGTAGCCGCAGTAACCGTTCCTATTACTCCACTTTTTCCTATGTCCTCAAATAAGTATGTTTTACCAATCAGCACACGTTGAGATTTTTTATTGAAAGCTTCAGATGGCAAAGTCCCGTCAAACGTAGATGGTAACTGAGGATATTTCCCAAAAGCCTCCACTATCTTATGCGCGTCTATGTGTTTTTGCTTTTTTCTATAAATTTCAGGAAGTCGATAATGTCCCGGTTTGCTAAAATCAGGTATCCCGAGCCCGTATGCCATTATAAGTTTTCCTGAATGTTCGCTATCTAATGCGCTATGAAACGGCATATTTGTTAAAAAAACGTAAGCATACTGGCCCGGCTCAAGATCTTTCTCTCGCATATCAAGTTTTCTTGCAGCTTTCTCTATCCAAGAGGGAATAGATTGATCTGTTTGAGGAGTTGCATTCAAATCAATAAAAATCAGGCGTTCATCTTCTGCTGGTTTCCTTAAAGCCCCATTGAGATGTTTAGAGAGCATACATGTAGGATCAGGATCTTTCGTTCCATCTTTATCGGATTTACCTAGAACACCAGCAACCCCTCTCATTTTAGCTTCAATCCAGTATTTTTTTGCTGGTGCCTTTCGAAATCGCCGCAAACTCGCAGTGTTTGGAACTCTCGTCCGTTTCATCTTCAAGAGTTAGTTCAAAACCTGCTCTGATTAAACAATTAGCAACAATTAGCTCGTAATAGGCACCCTGAAAATTACCAATGTTTTTTAACCTTTTTATAAACCGTTCCTGTAGTTCCACATTGTGTTTTAACAAATACAAATTATAGGCAAGACCCAGATAGCAGTATACTACACCTACGGCGGGTGTAGACTTAATCTCACCGGGAATCTCCATATACTTCTTTTGATAGCGACAATATTCATCATACCAGTACATTATTGGGTGGCGTTCTAAGAGAGGTTTTGCTATTTCATTATTCCCCCACTCGTGACCGAGAGTCATTTTTAGATAATCTGACAGGAAATCTGGAAATGTTTTCCAACTTGGTGAGTGGTATATTGTGTTGCCGACAGCTACTATTTGCCTGTCTTTGAATTTAGTTGCAATGATAGGTCTCCCAAGCCCTTGCTGCTGTTGCCTGATTAATTCATCAGCCTTATGATGTTCAGTTGCTGTATACATTTCTGATAAAATTTGTCGTGGATATGATTGAAAAGAACCAGACTGTTCTTTCAGTGGACTACCACAGCATTTTTTGTACTTAAGACCACTGTTACATGGGCAAGGTTGATTACGACCAATTTTCACTTTTTACATCCTTCATAATGATCAGAATTAATGAGGAACATTCCCTTATTTAATATTGCTTTTAAAAGTCAATCAAATATTCCATAACCCTACTCTTTACTTCTCCTTCCTCACTCCTTTAAAAGGTTCCTTATCCGCCTTCTGATCCATGAACTTTCCTGTGTCTGAGTCTCGCTTGATCCATCGTTCATTATGCGGATTATGGACTTGTGACCGTTCCGTTACCTGACCCTGCCTGTGTCCATCTCCATAAGGTTTATTTGTAGCCATAGTCAATATCCTCCTATTATTTAGCTGAATTAATTGAGGCAGAATCAAGGGTCGCGTCTCAACCTTGACAAATATTACTCCCCCACCTTCTTCCTTTTCTTCCCTGTCAATTCCTTAAAATTCTCTCCCGACACCACCGGCTTTCCGGTATGAGACTCATATCCTTACACAACAATTTCAGTTGTACGATTTTTTCGTACAACTCGGAATACCCCTCCTTGCTGAGCTTCCTTTTAAGGTCACTCCAGTATTGATCCCTGCCGTCATTTTGAACTGTCAAGAAATTCTTGACAGTTGACTCTTGCTTTAATTCGCCTTCCTCAAAGATATTGATTATATGAAGACTGATATTTTGTTTGGTAGTTTGAAACAACTCCGCCATAAGCTTTTGAGTCAGCCAAACCGTTTCATTTTCAAGACGGACATCAATCTTCGTGTTTCCGCTTTCTGTTTGATAAATAATGATCTGGGATTTATTTTCCTGTTCAGCCATTTAACAGCTCGCTATAGATTTGTGAGCGTTCTGCTACCTGACACTGTCTGTGTCCATCTCCATAAGGTGCATTTTTTGCCATGTTTGAACCTCCTCCATAATTCAACTGAATCAATTGAAGCATAATTATTAGAGGCTGTCAAGATTTTTTTGATTTTTTGAGATTGGCGAAAAGGGTAGTTTTACATTTCCAGTAGCATGATGCTTATCTGCGCGCCTGGGAAGTGGGCGAGATTAAGTTCCTTTTCCTTCCCCCATGACCACGAGGGAATGATAGAGAACCTTGCAGTCCCTGAACGTATAGAGAGCTTGCCGTTCCATTGATGGACAAAGCGTTTGACTGCGGCAAGGCCATGACCGCGGCCTTCATCCGCATACCGGGATGCGCCGTGAAGCAGGGCCTTTTCAATGGCCTGAAAATCATCCTTCAAAGAAAACCGCTGCGACAGCGATTTTCTGAACCCTATCCCGATATCCATGACAGCAATCTTTACTACATTTTTGTCCATGCTTTGAAAATGGTATTTCTGAATCCCCACAAAACCTTTATTTTGGCTGTGTTCAACAATATTCTGGCAGACCTCGGAAAGGGCTACGATAAAGCCATTTACTCCTCTTTCGTCATAATGGAGATGTTTGGTAAGAATGGCATTGGCGCGTTCCTTGACCTTGCCCACAATAAAATGGATGTCGTCCGATATTTCAATCGGCGTGATTTCAAGGAGGACATCGGAATAAGAGTTTCTGTGATATTTATCTGAAAGAGACGGTGCTGTGGGTTTAAGGTCGAAATATTCCCCAGCGAATCTGAAAAAATCCATGCGCTCAAGATATTTCAGCACATCTTCCGACTGAGGGAGATGAAGAATTTTCCTGATACCTTTTGACTTGAAAAGCTCTCCCATTTCAAGAAGCCCCACCATGCCGTAAGGGTCTATGAAAGCGGCATTTGTGAGGTCAATTGCCGATGAGATGTCCGTCACGCAATGTCCGATAATATGCTCATAGTTGTCTTCAGTCAGTTGCGTCATGGTGCGTTTATGCCAAGAACCTTAAATAGAATATCCTGATGCAGTTTACCACTTCACCTCGCGTGGCAATGCGCAAAACAAGATATACGCTGCGATCAGGACAGAGAGAATTTACTTGAGGGACAACGCGCTTAGATTTCCTTACAATCTATCCAGACTGAGTTTTCGCTGGGTACAAGTTAGTTCACCGAAACACCTAACAACTACACTGTCCCTTTTTTGCATTTTGGTTAATTTGAGGACAATGACTCGCATTCTTAAGAGTCTTTTCCAACATTTCGATTTGGCTCTGCTTCCCAGCAATTATTTCTTTCAATGTAGACTTTGAAGTATCATGACCCATTACTTCCATTGCCGATTCATATTTCACCATTATGTTTTTTTCTTCTTCAATCAACATTCGTAAAGATTCTACTGATTTTGCCATATTTTTACCTTTCCAAATGGTTACGGATTAATCATGAGTTTCAATAGGAATTTCATGAAAAACCAGAGTTAAGCATATTTTATTAATACTTAACTCTATTATTGATTTTAATTTTTATTACCTGAGAATGATGATAACATAAAAACAAGCTAATGCAAACCTTGTGTGGGAAGATATGTTTTTGGATTAATGATTACATCAGATAAAGATATCATAATGTTTGCTTAAGTTTTCTCAAAAAAAATAGCGGCGATCTCTTCAGCTTTATTTATATCCGGGGCATGACATATTTTTGTATTAAAATCATGGCCGAACATAAAATTCCGGGAATAATAAGGGGTAAATATCTTTAATAACCGGATCTGGTCGTCCGGAGCATAATATTTTTTCAGGTTATTTATCAGCTCAAAATAAACCTCCTTTTTACTTACCGCTCCTTCAACACCATTACAAAAATCTCTAAAGATCCATGGCATCATAATTGCCCCTCTCCCGATCATTATGCCCCGGCAGCCGGCCTCCTGAAATCTAAGATTAATATCCAAAATGGTATTGATGTCCCCGTTACCGATAACCGGTATGGTGATATTTCTTTGCAACTCGTTTATATACTTCCATCTTGCTCTACGGGTGAATCTCTCCTTAGTCAGTCGGGGATGAAGGGTGATGGCATTGACCCCTTCATTAATCATGGCAAGGCAGAGCTGTAATAAATCTTCAAAATTTTCATTCTCACCCAACCGCATCTTCACTGTCAAAGGTAATTGGGTACTTTTTCGGCAGGCAGAAATTATTTTCTGAACCAGGGGCTGGTCACCGAGCAAACCGGCGCCCATCCTGTTTTTCCTTATTAGCGGGGCGCTGCAACCTAAATTTATATCTATTCCGTCGGGAGGATTTCCGGCCTCGTCTTTATATTCCTCAAGGGCTTTTATTGCCTTAGCAAATTCGACCGGGTCATTCCCGACAAGCTGGTAAAAAAAGGGCCGCTCATTGCTGAGTCTTATCAGGTTTACATTATTTCGTTTTATGTCATCCAGAATCCTGCGGGCGGATAACATCTCCGAATAAAAAATACCGCATCCACCCAGAGAAACAACAACCTGCCTGAAGGCGATATGGGTCAAAGCCGCCATGGGAGCCATCATGACCGGTTTTTCGATTTTTAATTTTCCGATATTAAAAGAGGGTTGGATTTTGTCAATGACTTTAAGACACCCAGCATCAGCATTTAGCATACCTCAAGTATTCCCAGGTTGCCTACTCAATATAACCAAGTTCCCCTTTCTCATCCAATGTGGCATATTCTACCAGATTTAAATATTTCTCCTTATTAGATCCGCCTATAGAGTAGATATACCTCCCATCTGAGATCAGGGTTGATCCGGCCTTAGGGACCGATAAGGGGGTAGTTTCAGACCAGGTTCCTGTACCTCCGTCTTTATTGATGCGGGCCTTTTCCACGCTCTTTAAATATTCCATATTGAATCCGCCTGCAACAAACAGATAGCCTC
The DNA here is from genome assembly GCA_964481895.1 of uncultured Nitrospirota bacterium. GTDB lineage: Bacteria > Nitrospirota > Nitrospiria > JACRHA01 > JACRHA01 > JACRHA01. The sequence goes on from CAYZUL010000017.1 coordinate 5,773, forward strand.
CTGAAGCAGTGGCTTGAAAGAGAAACCTTGGGGCATTTAAAGGTGGTGCCTCACGCCATGCATCGAGGCTGCCATCGCTATTTATCTTTGTCCATTCAGCGCTGAATTTTGCGCTTCCATCCTCCTTGTTGTGCCCGCCCAGGGCGTTCAAGAAAAGGGGACGGTTGTTCATCTTTCTATAAAGCTAACAACAAACAAGAAAAGGTGACAAATAACAATCGGGGACAGGTTCATATTTTCGGCCTCCTCCCCGCTTTTTTTTGATTTCAAATCTCCGCCACAGGATATGTTATATATCTTCCTTGAACTTGTTTTGTTATTCCCGAAGACCCAATCCCTCTGAATTGCATCTCTAATATGTTTCCATTCATCCTGGGGGATACTTTTATAAAACCATCTCCGGTATCCATTTTGCCTTTCCTCTCCGGTCTTCCCAAAGCACAGATACAGCGGGGGGAATGGGTATGCAACCCTCTAACCCATTAGAAGTATTCAGATTAACCAGTTTTCTAACTTCAAATCTTCTATCCGCTCAAAATGGATTGTATTATTTGTGATCAAAATACAATCATTGGATACGGCTACCGAGGCTATCAGAATATCGAAATCATCGATCATGTTACCCTTTGCTCTAAGGTCGGCCTTGATCTTTCCGAACAGTATTGCAGATTCATCGCTCTCAGAGAATATTGAAAGATTTCTCTTGAAGACTTCTATACAGTGCAGATTTGCATCAACTCTTTTTGAATTATAGGCGCCGAAATATAGCTCAGCTAATACGCTATACGACAATGCTAATGAATAGGCCCCAACTTCTTGAACCTTCTTCATCAATTGTTGATTGCCGTTCAAAAGATAAATACATGTATTTGTGTCCAAAAGATACTTCAAAATATCTTCTCTGCCCTGCTGGTAGATTTCCTGCTTGAAGAAATATCCCTTATCTGCTCTTCAATTGACCTGTCATCTTCCCAGGCGCCACATACAGAGAGGAGTTCTTCAGTTGCTTTTATCTCATCTAATTCAGAAGGTATGATCTCGCTTCTCATGAAATGGATTATCCTGGCCAGTTTTTCCTGCGCTGATGCAGGTAATGCCTGCATGTCTCTAAGCACCTCTTCTTCATAGACCGTTTTCGTCTGCATAAATCCTCCTATTTTTCCTTCTAAACGATAAATCAATTTATAATACCAATATCAGGCCAAATATCCAAGGGTTTTTTACCCATACACCACCGGCGCAATGCCCATGTTGAAAACAAATCGGGGCCGCAGGAATAATAAAAGTGTAACAGGTCAGACTGAATTATGCACATTCTAACTACTTCAATCCGGCATGAAGAATTTATTGATCGCTCAAACATGTGGGCTCTTCATATTTGGAGATGTCTGCCAGAATGTGCCTGGGCCCTTGAAAACGGATAGCCCTCTGGCGTGACAGCCATCTTTGCCTGCACAGGATTCTGTTCGATGTATCGGGCAACAGCACAGAGTCAGCTCTCTCTATCTACAATACAGGACTGGTATCTGCTTTCCCATAGCCTGCCTATGCGTTGCACGCAGACAGGGAAAGGCAGCGGACACGGTATTCTTCATCGAATAATACCGGCGCCCTATTGTTGCCTATCTGAACAACATGATGCGGGAATCCTGATGGAACGGCACGGGCGATACGTGGCATGGTGAAATGTTGTTGAATATAGGTCATAGCGTCAAGAAACTGGGATGTGTCCTTGTCCCTTACAGTTAATAGGTCAATTAGAAACAACATTGGTCTACGAATAGGTCAATACGAATAGGTCAAGAAAAATATAGGTCACGTCATGGGGTCAAGTCCTGCAATATAAGAAACGTGTAATACGGTGCGTTTATGCCAAGAACCTTAAATAGAATATCCTGATGCAGTTTACCACTTCACCTCGCGTGGCAATGCGCAAAACAAGATATACGCTGCGATCAGGACAGAGAGAATTTACTTGAGGGACAACGCGCTTAGATTTCCTTACAATCTATCCAGACTGAGTTTTCGCTGGGTACAAGTTAGTTCACCGAAACACCTAACAACTACACTGTCCCTTTTTTGCATTTTGGTTAATTTGAGGACAATGACTCGCATTCTTAAGAGTCTTTTCCAACATTTCGATTTGGCTCTGCTTCCCAGCAATTATTTCTTTCAATGTAGACTTTGAAGTATCATGACCCATTACTTCCATTGCCGATTCATATTTCACCATTATGTTTTTTTCTTCTTCAATCAACATTCGTAAAGATTCTACTGATTTTGCCATATTTTTACCTTTCCAAATGGTTACGGATTAATCATGAGTTTCAATAGGAATTTCATGAAAAACCAGAGTTAAGCATATTTTATTAATACTTAACTCTATTATTGATTTTAATTTTTATTACCTGAGAATGATGATAACATAAAAACAAGCTAATGCAAACCTTGTGTGGGAAGATATGTTTTTGGATTAATGATTACATCAGATAAAGATATCATAATGTTTGCTTAAGTTTTCTCAAAAAAAATAGCGGCGATCTCTTCAGCTTTATTTATATCCGGGGCATGACATATTTTTGTATTAAAATCATGGCCGAACATAAAATTCCGGGAATAATAAGGGGTAAATATCTTTAATAACCGGATCTGGTCGTCCGGAGCATAATATTTTTTCAGGTTATTTATCAGCTCAAAATAAACCTCCTTTTTACTTACCGCTCCTTCAACACCATTACAAAAATCTCTAAAGATCCATGGCATCATAATTGCCCCTCTCCCGATCATTATGCCCCGGCAGCCGGCCTCCTGAAATCTAAGATTAATATCCAAAATGGTATTGATGTCCCCGTTACCGATAACCGGTATGGTGATATTTCTTTGCAACTCGTTTATATACTTCCATCTTGCTCTACGGGTGAATCTCTCCTTAGTCAGTCGGGGATGAAGGGTGATGGCATTGACCCCTTCATTAATCATGGCAAGGCAGAGCTGTAATAAATCTTCAAAATTTTCATTCTCACCCAACCGCATCTTCACTGTCAAAGGTAATTGGGTACTTTTTCGGCAGGCAGAAATTATTTTCTGAACCAGGGGCTGGTCACCGAGCAAACCGGCGCCCATCCTGTTTTTCCTTATTAGCGGGGCGCTGCAACCTAAATTTATATCTATTCCGTCGGGAGGATTTCCGGCCTCGTCTTTATATTCCTCAAGGGCTTTTATTGCCTTAGCAAATTCGACCGGGTCATTCCCGACAAGCTGGTAAAAAAAGGGCCGCTCATTGCTGAGTCTTATCAGGTTTACATTATTTCGTTTTATGTCATCCAGAATCCTGCGGGCGGATAACATCTCCGAATAAAAAATACCGCATCCACCCAGAGAAACAACAACCTGCCTGAAGGCGATATGGGTCAAAGCCGCCATGGGAGCCATCATGACCGGTTTTTCGATTTTTAATTTTCCGATATTAAAAGAGGGTTGGATTTTGTCAATGACTTTAAGACACCCAGCATCAGCATTTAGCATACCTCAAGTATTCCCAGGTTGCCTACTCAATATAACCAAGTTCCCCTTTCTCATCCAATGTGGCATATTCTACCAGATTTAAATATTTCTCCTTATTAGATCCGCCTATAGAGTAGATATACCTCCCATCTGAGATCAGGGTTGATCCGGCCTTAGGGACCGATAAGGGGGTAGTTTCAGACCAGGTTCCTGTACCTCCGTCTTTATTGATGCGGGCCTTTTCCACGCTCTTTAAATATTCCATATTGAATCCGCCTGCAACAAACAGATAGCCTCCTGAAGCAGTGGCTTGAAAGAGAAACCTTGGGGCATTTAAAGGTGGTGCCTCACGCCATGCATCGAGGCTGCCATCGCTATTTATCTTTGTCCATTCAGCGCTGAATTTTGCGCTTCCATCCTCCTTGTTGTGCCCGCCCAGGGCATAGACCCTTCCATTAAAGGATGTGACGGCATGGATATAACGGTTTGTGGTAAGCAGTCCCTCGATCAGCTCCCATGGGCCTAAATCACCATTTTCACCTATCTTTGCCCTCTCTACATTCTGAAGAAAGACGCCATTAAAACCTCCAATGACGTATATATATCCATCACCAACTACTGCGCTGGCGCCCCGTCTTGGCGTTGTCATGGGAGAAGCAAGCCTCCATGGTCCAAGGGTTCCATTGGTGTTTATCTTTGCCGCTTCAACACTTCCAAGGAGTGTACCGCCCTGATCAAAATTGGCCCCTCCTATGGCATAGATATATCCCTTTGCAGCAACTACCGCAACAAAACCCCTCTGTGTATTAAGGGGGGCGGTAAGGTTCCATTTCCCCGGATTTCCATCCTTGTCTATGGTTGTCCACTCCACATCCTTTAAAAAAACAACCTCATTGTCAGCGCTTCGTCCGCCACCGGCCAGGTATATCTTCCCTTCAACAACAGCGGCGCCCGCACCGCTCCTCTCCACATTAAGCGGGGGACCTGTCTTCCACCCCTTTACCCATTTCTTCTCGGTTATCTTCATGAACAGGGCAATGGATATGGCAATAAACAATATAACGACTATCAGGGGGAACCTCTTCATGCCCCCCTCCTTAAGATAGCAGATAGCCCCTTGACAATTTCGTCTTCCATCCCGCTCCTTTCTATCTCCCCTATGGTCTTATCAATATCATAGGAGAATCTTTTTATGATTACAAACCCGTTTTCCCAGACGGCATAGCTCCCCTTCGGATCTCCATCCCTCGGCTGACCGGCGCTCCCCGGATTTACTATAGTTGTGGCTCCTATCTTTTTTACGAAGGGTATATGGATATGTCCAATTAGTATGAAGTCTGCATCTATCCCGTCTATCTCTGATCCCCAGGCATCATCAGACATCTGGGGGTAGAGATATCTGTACAGATCACCCTTTGGAGAGGCATGGGTCATAAAGAAGGAAGATCCGCCAAGAGAAAACCTATCCATCAGCGGAAGACCTGCCAGATAGGATATATCCTCATTATCCAGCAGCATCCTGTTATACCTCCTGGTTTCCAAAGATAGGTGCTTATACTTATTTGAACAGCCACAGTCTGTATCATACGCAAGGGCATTGTCATGGTTCCCCCGGACTGCCCTGTATGCCCTTTTCTTTATAAAATCTATACACCCTTTCGGTTCGGGGCCATAATCGACGGCATCCCCAAGAAATACCAGATAGTCATAGTCTGTCTCAATAGAATCGAGCCTCTTCAGCGCCTCATAATTCGCATGAATATCTGATACGATTAATAGTCTCACTTATGCCCTGTCCTAAGATTTGTGCTCAATCCTGAAATCACTCTTTGCAGGTTTCCTGGGAGAATATCCTGTCTTATTGAGGATTAGTTCTATGTAAAGATCACCAAGTTGAGACACCATATAATTTATATCAAACTCCTTCGGAAGGTCTTGTCCTGCCCGGCCCATCATCCTTGCCATGACAGGGTCTGATAAGAGCCTGATTACCCTCTCTGCCATACCCTTTACATCAGCCGGCTCAACCAGATAACCGTTTACACCATCTATAATCACCTCACTCGTGCCATCCACCATTGTCGCCACTATCGGGAGGCCTGATACCATCGCCTCAAGCACGACCCTCGGAAGACCCTCCCACCTTGATGTGAGGACAAATATATCCATGGCCCTCATCATCTCAGGTATGTCCCTTCTCCAGCCTGCCAGGATCACACGGTCATTAAGGCCTAAGCTTGAGATAGCTTCTATGACCTCTCCCTGCAACTCCCCATCACCTATGATGATAAAATTGATATGGGGAAATCTCCTGCATACAAGATCGGCCATCCTGATAAAATCAACAGGCGCTTTCTGCGGCTTAAGACAGGCCAGCATCCCGATCAGCGGAATATCCGGGTGAACACCAAGATCCAACTTTTTAGCCACCTTATCCACGTTGACATGCATAAATCCCGATATATCGATCCCGCTCCTGATCAGCCTTACCTTATCCTTTTTAAGGATCTTTAATGATTCGCCCTTTTTAATATTCTCCCTGGCTACTGCAATAAATCTATCCGTTATGCGGGAAGTAAGCCTTTCGAGCAGGATCAAAAGCCTGTTAATGACCCTGCTGTCGGATACGTTAAAACCAAAACCATGGATAGTGTGTATTATTATGGGGACACCCGCAAGGTATGCGGCCCATCTGCCTATTATACCCGCCTTTGAGCTGTGGGTATGCACAATCATGGGCGAGGTTGATCTGAGGATCTTAAATATCTTATAGAGTGCAGCCAGATCTTTTATGGGGGATATCTCCCTTATAAGCTGGGGAACCAGATATGTCTTAACACCATCAAGCCTGAGTGCCTCATCAAGGAGCATCCCGTCATTCCCTGTAATAAGGATAGGCATAAATTTATCCCTGTCCAGGGTCTTTAAGGTAAAGAGGGTATTCTGCTGCGCCCCTCCAAGTTCCAGTTTGGTTATTATATGTGCAACCCTGATCTTTTCCACCGGATTCCTCCCCCTAACCCCCAGTCCCTAGCCCCTTACCCCTGATTTTCCTTGATGCCTCCCTCCCCTGCCGAATGGCATCCTCCATGGATGAATGCTCCCATAGTCCGTATCTTCCACTGGTATATATACCATGGGCCTCGAACCAGTCCCTGATCTTGCCTATATTGTCCATTCTGTACTTATCATATACAGCATAGGCATATTTGATGTCCTTTATATCCATCACGAGTATCTCGTCGTTATCCCTTAAAATCCCGGCTGATATGAGCCCATCTATCACCCTTTTTTTTAGAAAGTCCTCATCTATCGACTCGCCAGGGAGATATGAAACTTCTGCATATATAGAACTGGTTCCCGGAGGCGCCATCTCCTTTGAGAAATTCATAGGAAAACCGACCCTGTAAAAGACAAACCCAGGCTCAGGAAAATAAATCCAATGCTTGTCAGAGATCCCTCCCCTCTTAACCCCTATATTTATATCATAAACAGAGACATATCTTAAATGCCTGACTGATAATGAAAGCGATTCGGGGAGGTCTTTTATTATCCCCATCAGCTCAGGGAGGGGGATAGTTGAGATTATCTTATCAAACCTCATTTCTATCCCATCCTGAAGCAGGATAATTCTTTCCTTTACATCTATACTATCCACGCTGCATGAAAGCCTGAGATTCCTTACATATGGAAGAAATGCCTCAGGCAGTGTACCTATCCCGCCCATTTTCGGATAGAGGAATGTCGGATTGTATCCCATGTCCCTCTTTCCTATCCCTACAGCACCGTCTATAATCTCCTCCAGGGTCGGTCTCGGGACAAGCCATGAGACCCAATCAGATGTCATCTCTTCCAGGGGAACTTTCCAGAGCTTTGTATTAAAGGGCACCATGAAATGCCTTGCTATCCCTGTACCGAATGTATCGTTTATCCAGTCACTGAAGTTTTTCTCCCCAGCCTTAAAACCAGGGGATCCTTCCCGGTTATTTCTGGACCAGGCATGTATAAAACCAATGAGACACTCCCTTACAACGTCAGGCGGAAGTCCATGGATATTAACCTGGAAGGGATATGGGGTATAGACACCTTTTGAATATATATATGACCTTCTCTCAAGGGCTGCGAACCTCCCTTTTAATAAGTCCTCAACAAACTTCCTTGTCCCCTGGTCACGGAAATGGAGCAGGTGGCCGGTATAGTCAAACCTGAATCCGCCTATCGAATATGAGCGGCACAGCCCTCCGGCCTCATCATTTTTCTCTAAGATGAGATACTCCATATCCCCAAGATGATATGCAGCAGAAAGACCGGCAAGCCCCGCTCCGATAATGATAATCATATCAGCCTTCTACCTATCCATGTCTATCTTCTTGAGGATGACAGCTATTGCAAGCATAATCACAGATATCACCAGAAACAATATGGAAGCAATATTTCTTTTAACCATCATCATTGCAATAGCTGAAACACCAAGCAGGACAGTAACAAGATATGATAAGATCACGACCTGTCTGGCTGTCAGGGGTATCTTCCTCATCCTCAGGGCAAAGTGGTCAGGGCTGCCGAGGAATATGGGCATACCCCTTCTGTATCTGATATAACTCACAAATAACGTATCAAATATCGGAACGCCGAGGATCAGCACCGGCGCCAGAGAGGCGACACTATTCACCTTTGTATAAGAACCGATCATTGTAAGTGCCCCAAGCATAAGCCCTATAAACATACTGCCGGCATCCCCCATATATATCTTTGCCGGGTTAAAATTATACCACAAAAAACCTAAAAGGCTCCCTGCAAGGGTTATTGATATAACAGCAAGCTCGTCATTCCTGACAATAAGGGAAATAATGAAGATTATAATAGAGGCAAAAAAACCTGTACCGGCAGAGAGGCCATCCATCACATCTATTATATTAAAGGCGTTAATAGTCCCTATCAGCCATATGAAGGTCATAAGAATCTGAAGCCAGTATGGAAGGAAGACGAGCTCAATCATGATCCCTGATTTGATAAGTACAAATATGGCTATAAGTTGTCCTGCAATCTTTACCTTGGGGGTCAAAACACCGAAGTCATCTATCAGCCCCAGCAATAATATGAGCGTCCCTGCTAAAATTATACCCAGGATCTCATCACGGAATTCATAGGTAAATGCACTTGTAAGGAGAAACGAAAGATATATAGCAAGTCCGCCGAGATAAGGAACAGGCTCCTTCTGTTTCTTTAGTCTTCCGTCAGGGAAATCCATGATGTTATATTTAATGGCCGCCTCACGTGCCAGTGGAACTCCGTAAAGAGAAAGAGAGGTTGCAAGGACAAAGGCAAGCAGGTAGATCAGCATAGCGATTTACGCATCTCTTTAAGATTGTTATTCCACATTAGGATGGTAAGGATACCCCACAGTGGAAGGCTAAAATCCTCACCATGCATATGTCTCTTGATCATGGTATCTATGAACTTGAAGTCGAACAGACCAATAGACTCTACGGCCTTCCTTGAGATGGAATCCATAATATACTCCCTGAGCTCACCACGAAACCATGCTCCGATGGGCGGTGCAAACCCTTTCTTGGGCCGCTTTAATATCTCTTCCGGAAGGATTCCTGACAGGGCTTTTCTCAGGATATCCTTCCCGCTCCTCCCCCTTATCTTCAGCGCTGTAGGTATCCTCATGGCAAAATCCACGATCCGATGATCAAGATAGGGGACCCGCGCTTCGATAGAGTTCGCCATAGACATCCGGTCCACTTTGATAAGGAGGTCATCCGGAAGCCATGTATTTATATCTGCAGTCAACATACCCCTGGCAGGATCATCCGAACAATCAGTGAAGAATTGCTCAAAATATCCGGCTATCTTTTCAAATTCCTCCCTGGCAGACATGGACTTGCCGAAGAGCCCGGCTATCTCTTCGGGCGACAATATCGATATCCATCCGATATGCCTTAATGAATGCACAGAATTTGAGATAGCAGAGAGGCCCTGCATATATCTCCTGTCAAGAAACCTCCTGCCGATCCTTTCTATAAGCCCCCTTCTTATTGATTCGGGTAAAAAATGGTAATAGCAGGAGATCCTATCCAGGCGATATCTCTGGTATCCGCCGAACAATTCATCTGCACCCTCACCTGTGAGTACCACCCTTACCTTAGACAACGCAAGCCTCGAGACCATATATGTGGGAAGTATGGCAGGATCAACTATAGGATCGTCAAGATATGAGATCACCTTTGGCATCATATCCGGAATATCCCTGGACCCGATTGATATCTCATGATGGTCTGTGTCAAAGTGTTTAGCTACGAGCCTTGCAAAACCGAGTTCGCTATGCCGTCCCTCCCCCTCAAACCCGACAGAAAATGTCTTTATCTTGCCTGGTATCGATCTGCTCATCAAGCCGACAATCGCGCTGGAATCAACGCCTCCACTCAAGAAAGCACCGACCGGGACATCTGATACAAGCTGCCCCTCCACGGCATCCTTCAACAAAGATGTAAGCTGGTCATTGACATTATCAATCCGGGATGATCTTTCAGAGGGAAGAATGGAACTTGGACTACAGTATTTCTCAATATAATGCCGGTTCTGGCAGCAGATCATTACTGACCCGGGCTGAAGCTTCTCTATGCCTTTAAATATCGATCCGGGTGACGGGATATACTGGATAGCCATAAGCATAAACAGGGAGGATCTGTCGATCTCAGGCATCTTATTGAGGGCCAGCAGGATCGGCTTTATCTCCGATGCAAATATCAGTTTCTTATTATCCCATGTGTAGTACAAGGGCTTTACACCCATCCTGTCCCTGGCAAGAAGCAGGCTGGCCTTTTTTTCATCCCATAGGGAAAAGGCGAATATGCCATTAAATTGCTCCACACACCTCCATCCATCCTCCTCATATTGATGGAGTATTACTTCTGTATCCGACTCTGTTTTGAATCTATGTCCCTTTTTTATAAGTCTGTCCCTTAGCTCCTTGAAATTATATATCTCTCCGTTGAAGACAATCACTACAGATCCATCCTCATTGGTCATGGGCTGATGGCCGCCGTCAAGGTCAATAATAGAGAGCCTGCGGTGCCCTAAGGCCACCGTTGGTGTCCACTTTGAACCTGGAACTTTGAACCTGGAACTAAGGTATATCCCTTCATCATCGGGCCCCCTGTGAGAAAGTGAATTGCCCATCTCCCTTAAGACAGGATCTAATCCATTCCCCCTGCCCTCTATGTCATATATTCCGTATATACCACACATAGTTAGATGGATATTACTCCCTGATATATCCTTTTTCGGATAGATATTCCTTGAGCGCATCGCGCCATCCGCGCATGTCATCAAATCCGGACAACCTGAGTCTTTCATTATCAAGAGCGGAGAAGCGGGGTCTTTTTGCCCTAAGACCCATTTCTGATGCTGTCTTAGGTTCAATCTCATATCTCGTTCCGGACATGTCAAAGATGGCCTGCGCAAACTCATACCAGCTGCAATATCCTGAATTGGTAAGATGATAGATACCGAAAGGCGCCCTTCCCATTATAACCTCGTTAATCTTTTTTGCTGCATCCCATGTGTAGGTCGGAGACATAACAAGATCGGAAACCACTGTTATCTGCTCTCCTTTCTTCGCCTTTTTGATCATGGTCTCTACAAAGTTACCTCCCTTGCCGCGCGAGCCGGTTATACCGAACAGACTTGCGACCCTGAAGATATAATATCTGGTGGATATATTCCTTGTAAAAAATTCTCCTGCAAGCTTTGACACACCGTATAGATTTATCGGGTTTGGAGGGTCTGTCTCTTTATAGGTATGCCCTTTTTCCCCATCAAAGACAAAATCCGTGCTTACATGAACCAGCACAGATCCGATCCTCTCGCATACCTTTGCCAGATTTCTTACGGCAAACGCGTTTGTTGCAAAAGGCTGCTCAGGATTGTCTTCTGATTCATCCACCAGATTATATGCAGCGCTGTTTATGACTATATCCGGTCTTGCAGAAGATAAGATGTCCGATGCTGCTTCATGGTCATTTATATCTATATCCCTATGAGTAAGGGGTAATATATCGGATCCTTTAAGTGCCCTTACAAGATCAGACCCCAGTTGCCCTCCAGCCCCGATAACAGCGATCTTCATCAATTTAGAGTTTGCACCTGATATAGTAATCTTCTAATTTTCATTAAATAATCCGGGATATCTAGATGAATATATGCACCAATCAGGGCAGAAGACATCACCATTATAAAAGGCATGCTAACTGCTTCTCTCCGCCGCCAGCTTTCATCTATAAGTCTTGATGCCTCATTCCACTCTTTTTTGGAAAGTCTTGTCATCCCTAAAAAAAGATATGCTATGGCCCCCCTATTATCAACATATTTTTTCAATCCAAGCCTGTTCAGTTCATCACCAAAGGAGTCACTAAATTCGCTACAGTACCTGATAAATCCATTAAAGATCTGATCGCTTTTATTCATTGTTACGGAAAGCGGATGCCTCCTCCAGTATCCGAGCACCTCGGGGATAAAATTAAAACAACCCTTTAGAGCTAATTTCATCCATGTCGGATAATCTACCAGGGGAAGATAGTGAGGCTGGGTGAACCCACCTATCTCAAGAAGGGCAGACCGTCTTACCATAACACTTTGTGTGCCAATCATATTAAATCCATTCAGAAGGATTTTAAAGGCAGAGCCGACTGGTTGATTCCTTAAAACATCACTCTTAAACAGGCTTGAATAGGCAACAGTTTTATTATCTAAAACGTTAACACACCTTCCATGGCTGAGTATGATTTCCTTCTCTTCAAAGACCGGAATCTGCCTCTCGAGCCTGGTCTCCGGAATATAATCATCCCCCTCAAGGATGAGGATAAGATCTCCCCGTGATTTCTCGAAGGCAAGGTTATAATTTTCTCCCAAAAACTCTATGCCCCTATGTTCTTTCCGGATATATACTATCCTTGGATCATCATACCCACGGATTATATCTGGAGTAGAGTCAGTAGACCCATCATCAATTATTATCATCTCCCAATTCGGACATCTCTGTCTCAATACACTTTCAATGCATTCGGCAATATATTTTTCGTGATTATAAGTTGGTGTAATAATTGAAACTATAGGCCTCATGCTTTTAATTCGCAAACACTCTGAGCATAGTATTTTTTATGAGCTTGCACTTACCTCTTCATAAGACCAAAAGCTATTAGGATTTTCTTGGCTAGGTACTTAAGACGTTGGTGGCGCAAGAAGAAAGGTACTGCATTCCTTTCTAAAAAGAGTAAAAAACGATTTCTTTTAAGAGGCAAATCTAACCCCATTGACTCCATTAAAACCTGATAGAGAAATTTATAATCTATCCCTTTAATTTTTGCTTCGGTAGCATTTCTCCGATAGCTATCATGGCTTTTAATAAGTGAAAGTCCATGTTCCTCACAATATTTAAAGAGATCACTTCCAGGATGGGGCGTGTAAAAGGCAGGGCTGTAATGATCCGGCTTGATTGTTTTTATCATATTAACCGTATCCATGACCTCTTCTTTTGTTTCTGTTGGAATACCCAACATATAATTTGCCCATATCTTGACACCATATTTTCTGCAAATCTCAGCAGCTCTAAAATTATGTTCCACCTTCGTTCCCTTGCGAAGAAAATTTAGAACCCGTTGACTCCCACTTTCAAAACCGATAAACATTATTTTTAGCCCTACTACTGACATAAGAGCTACCATATCTTCATTCCGGCATATAATATCAGCTCTGCTTTGGCATGCAAATGGCTGATTAAAACCATTCTCTTTATAAAGCCTGCAGAATTCGGTCACCCAGGGCTTATCTTCAGTAATACAATCATCATGAATCATCAAACTTTTGAAATTGTATCTTTCTCTAAGAATATTTAACTCCTGTATCACATTTAAGGGGCTACGGCGTTTAACTTTTCTTCCAAAAATTATTTTTTCTGCTGGTTGGCAGTAATTACAATTAAATCTGCAGCCTCGTCCGGCAATTACAGTAACAAACGGGCTGTCAAAACCTTTAACCGGAAGAGGATATTCCAGATCCTTAAAGAGCTCCCTGTCAGCAAAAGAGAGATCATCTAATTCTTCGGGAGCAACCCCTTTAATTACTCTTGAGCAACGCTCGCCCTTTTCAATATTTTTTAATAATTCAGTAAAAGATATTTCTCCTTCCCCTGTTATAATATGATCAATACTTTTTTCTTTTTCGACTTCCTCAACCATGAGGGTCGGATGAGGACCACCCACTACTATGATAGTTTGAGGAGATACCTTTTTAATTATCTTTATGCTTTTCATAGCAGGGTTGTAATCTACGCTCATCATGGTTACTCCAACCAGATCTGGTCTTTTTTCTGTAATAATATGCTCAAGGTGTTTCCAGTTTTTTAAACAGCGCAAATCTATTAATTCCACGGGATAGCCTTCTTTTTTGGCATAGGCGCCAATGCTGCACAGGCCGTGACTTATCCATGACTCTTCCATTCCTTTGCCGTAGCTATCAAATCCTATTCCAGATATTCCCGGAAACAACAAGGATGCTCTCATTTCAAATCTCCTTATTGACACCTCTTGTTAATCTTACAAATCTCTCTTTAAGGATCTGCTTATAAGGGGCAAAAAAGAATGTCTCCAAATAGGTAGCTGATGCCTTTCTTTTATTCTGAATTTCCGTCCTTTTTTTTAATATCCTGGGGATCCCTTTTAAAACCATAAAGGGAACTTTGAGAATGAAATAGTTTTTCTGTAATATTTGGCTTGCATAAAATTTTAATTCCACTATTGATAAAAAAAGGATATTTTTAAGTAGATTTAAAAAAATTGCATTTTTAATTATAGTCCAGTATCTATTCCTGTAACCAATAATTTGATAGGCTTTTTTCATTTTTGAATCATCTTCCCTGGTGACGCCCCTGCAATGATAAGCAATTGCTGATGGAGCATAAAGAGCTTTCCATCCATATAGCTGGGCACGCCAGCATAGATCCACATCCTCTACATATATATAAAAGTCCTCATCAAAATATTCATCGTTTATTCTGATATCATCAATCATTTCACGACTGAAAAGCGGTGCTGCCCCCGAGGCGCCGAAAACTGGTTCTACTTTATCGTACTGACCAGTATCAGTTTCATTCTGTCCTCTGTCAGCAGGAAACATACCATGCATGGTAATTCCCGTTGAGTCGATAATATTTGTTTCCTTCCCATCCTTTAGCACATATAATTTTCCTGAAACAATACCAAGTCGCGGTAAAGATTCAATAGCTTTGACTATATCATCTACAAATGTAGGAGTAAGAATAATGTCAAAGTTAAGCGGAAGAATATACTCACCCAATGATATTCTAATTGCTTGATTATGAGCCTTGCTAAATCCCTCATTCAGTATATTTTTAACAAGCTTTATTTCCGGATATTTTGTAGTGATGAACTCGACCGAAGAATCTGACGAATTGTTATCAATAATATTAATTTCTATATTTTTATATGTTTGTAATTTTATAGACTCAATGCACTTACCAATATAATTCAAGCCGTTCCAATTGACTATATTTATGGAAACAAGCTTCAATGTTTTTCCTTCCCGAAGGGAACAACCATAGCAAGTAGTAGTATGATCCAGAACACAAGTACAAATACTGCTATTGGAGATATTAAGACAAAAGATATCAATTTAACCTTTGTACGCAACCACCTTAGCGGTGCAGTTATCTTCCAGCTCCTAGAGTTAAAAATTAATTGAAGCTGATGATCCTTCTCTGCCAACTGATGATCCTTCTCCACTAAATTATGGCGCAGTTCAAATAACTCTGCCTTATCACCTTGAAAGAACTGAGCATAAGACGAAAATTCTCTTGATATCTTTTCTGCTTTGGCAAAGAATAACGCGTCAGGCACTGAATCTACTTTTATAACCTCCTCCAAAAGTCCATAGAGTTCTATTATAGGACCTGGAGCATCCGATTTCTTTAAATCATCTAATGAGGAAATGCTGTGTCGCAGATCAGGACGGATAAAATTATTCATCTTCTCTTTAAGCTCTGAATCATCCTCAGGCCACAAAATCCCCAATCCAGCAGCATACCTTTTCAATTCAGATCTCCAATCATTAAGGTATTTATCATAAGAAATAAACATGCAAGGAACATCATAGATTGCCTTTAAAGCGGTAATATTGTAATTAAACCAAATACCAAAGGATTTATCTCGTAGGAATCTGTCTCTTTTTTCAAGTGATTTTGCTACATCGAGGGGGTTTCTTATTATCATAAGACATGCAAGGTCAACACGAAACTCATTGAGCACATCCTTCCATATAGGTAAGAGAATAGAGGTCCTCGGATCTTTCCATACCCATAATTTATGATCCAAGAAATGTTTCTTGATTAATCCAGCGAGTTCATCTCTAAATGGTTTTATTTCATTAGATAAATGCCATTTTTCAGGAAATGGTAGTATCGTATCCCATGTTTTCTTAAATTGATGTAATATCCGGTCATGGATATTATTTATGTCACACCGCTCCCAGTAACCTTCAGGATTATCAGGGAGAGTGCGCACTAAATCAGCCTCTTCACCTAGGTAGGCCCCTAGAAGATTAATCGCCCGCGCAATTACAGATGTACCGCTACGATGCATCCCTACTATGCAGATCGCCTTTGATTTCATTTCAGGATTATAAATATCCATACATTGTTAGTTCTTATGTTAGTCTTGAATCTTTTTCCACTGTTTCCGAATATAAGAATTTTCTTTCAACTAGAAACTCAAGGACCTTTTGGGTGGAACTATCAAGATCGAGTTTCTCTGTATCTACAACAAGATCAGGGTTTTCCGGTTCCTCGTAAGGCGAAGTAATGCCTGTAAAATCTTTAATGATCCCCGCCCTTGCTTTTTTATATTGTCCCTTCGGATCTCTTCTTTCGCACTCCTCAATACAACACTTAACATATATCTCTACAAAGTTATCCCCATCAAACCGCCTCCTTGTATATTCTCTGTCATCCCTGTAAGGGGAGATGAAGGCAGCTAGAACCAGTATACCTGCATCAACAAAGAGCCTTGAAAGTTCCACTATCCTGCGAATATTTTCTTTTCTATCCTCACGGCTAAAGCCGAGATCAGCATTCAACCCATGCCTCACATTGTCTCCGTCAAGCACATAGGTTCGTATCCCAAGATTAAAGAGTTCTCTTTCAATACCGTGTGCAATATTCGATTTGCCGGAGGCAGAAAGCCCGGTAAACCAGACAAGTCCACTTTTGTGATTGTTGAGGTTATTTCTATCAGTCCTTTTTATATACCCATCATGCCACTTAATATGATTTTTATTCATACTTACCATTCAAACTTTGACATTTACAAGAGATTCTCACGTAACTTTTAAAATTGACATTCCAAGTCCAAAGCTTCACCGACCTCAGCGCTCTAGAATAGTTCGACTCAAGCGGCGAAGTACCTTGGCCGCAAGTGTATACACCATCTCTTTCGCCGGGATTTCCATCAGATCGATTTGGAGGAGTCCGGCATGGGTAGAATCGACGCCTTCAGACGGCAAGGTATCGGCATCTAGAGTGGTAAGGCCTGTCCGTTTGGCACAAATAAATGCCCTACGGTGCCCATCCATATAATCAGTGGCGCCCGTATAGTCAGTAAAGTTAGGCCTTAAAACAACAGCGTTATAACAAAACTGACAAACCATTTCCAGTACGGCAGTCCTTGTTGGAAACAATACGAGTTCATAATCAATTGCATTCCGTGGTTCATCCAATGACTCATGACGAACCTCGAGGAACGACCCTATCCTTTCGGAAAGCGAAGTATCAATCACAAGTAAATCAGTGTTTACGTCTGATATGTACTCCAGCAGCGTGATGGGCTTATTGATGTGGTACATGAGACCCAGGCAAAGGACAATATCGAACTTGCCGAGATTCTCTTTGAGCAAATCGAAGACATTGCCACAGTAAAAGTCGTAATGGCTATGATTAATGCCCTTGACATCAAAAACAAACTCGGCTTGGTCAATATGCATTTGTCGCCCGTCAATACCCAAGACATAATCACAACCGCTTTCTATCGCACAGAGCGACCAGAATCCTGCGTTACAACCCAAGTCAAGCACGCGCTTCCCGGACAGCGATCCCCCCAGTAGGTTTACAAGTGACCGGAAAAAATAATTCTTCCGTTGCTCGTGACGATTAATATGATCAGCCTGGAAGATAGGTGTTATGTGTCCTGCCAGCTCGAACTGGTAATGCCAGCGACTAAAGCTGTTGATCTTATCGAAAATTTGAGCCTCGTTCATTAGTTAAATCACTCCTTTTGAGTCACATCTCAATAGTAACGCGCCCAACCGCCAGCGGCTGACTCTTGCGCAGTCTGGTAAGACCTGGTCACGCAAGTATAACATCTCCCAATTAGATTCCATAGTAGACTTTTATAACTGCATTCATATTTACTATGCCAGAGCTTTTATCAGCAGGAAGCACAGCTATATGTGCAAGGTCGTACCTCCGGTCCAACGGCACAATATCTCCAGAAACCAATTCAGCTACTCCTGCAGAAAAGAAATAGTCTCCTGATTGCACATTAAATTTCATACTATACTCTATCGATAACTCACTACCGTTTACCTGAGATTCTATGGATATTTCCTTATAAAGAGTATTGTTTCCATAAATTTCAGCACCATCTTTTGTTTTGACCATCATACCAAAAACCGGCTTCTTTACATTTTCGTAAAACCTAATTTTAACTCTAAATACAACAGTACCCATGCTTTGAATATGGACAACTTCTTTCCCATCCCCGTCAAGGAGTTCAAAATCTATAATCCTGGCACTACCATTACCATAGCGAAATTCATTGCTGTTGTAATTTTTTCTTTTTGGGCAAAGGTCATATTCTATATTTGCTTCAGACGACTTTCTTGATGTTATCTCTTCAATCTCTGCAGAAATGGGTTTGAGTTTTTTTGGTTTTACCCTTACCTCCTCGAATCCGCCGCTCATCATGGCCAGATACCTGTTGATTGCATTTTTCGGTGTATCTACACTGGATATAAGACCTCTATCGAGCAAGATAACCCGCCCTGTGTGCCTCTGGATAGCTCCCATATCGTGGGTAACAAGGATAATTGTTTTCCCCATCTCCTTAAACTCTGCTGCTTTCCTGAAGCACTTTATCTGAAACTGAATATCCCCCACTGCCAATACCTCATCAATCACCAGTATATCAGGCTCACAATGGACTGCGATAGCAAACCCCAGCCTCACATACATGCCTGAACTGTAATGCTTAACCGGCGTATCAATAAAGTCTCCGATCCCGGAAAAATCGGATATCTCATCAAATTTCTTGTCTATCTCCTTTTTACTCATGCCAAGGATAGCGCCATTGACATAGATATTCTCTCTACCTGTAAGCATGGGATGAAAGCCGGCCCCTATCTCTATCAGGGCCCCAACCTTTCCCCTAATCTCTATCCTCCCTTTGTCAGGCATAAGGATACCATTTAGCAATTTAAGGAGCGTGGTCTTGCCTGAACCATTTGCACCTATAATACCTAGGGTCTCCCCCCTTTTAATCTCAAAAGAGACATCATCTAAGGCCCAGAACTCACCATCTCGGATCCTACCTGAATCAGAGGATAGCCCAATTGCATTCCTTGCGATATCCTGGATCCCATAGAGCATCGTATGCCTTAACTCCTTGCAGTATTTTTTAGAAAGATGATCTACTTTTATAACCGTTTCGTCTTTCATACCCTCTCAGCGATCCTGGTCTCAGAGAGGAAAAAGATCCTCCAGGAGATAAGAAATATTAAGACAGAGATTACCGAGGCCCACAAAAATCCTAATGGGTCAGTTAATCCACTGGAAATAACAATATCTCTACATGCAGTGATTAGATGGCTTAAGGGATTCCATCTATTTAAGTCGGCAAGCATCCCTGATCGAGGGGCTGGATAGAGGGCCGGAACCATAAAGAGGAGTAAGGTTGTAAGAAAGGAGACCAGATGGATTATATCTCTCAATACACCTGCAAGGAGTGAAAGAATTAGGCCCAAGCCTAATGTCAACAAGATAAGAGGTAACAACACGAATGGAAAGAACATAGATGTCCAGCTTGGTATAAAGCGATATATAATTAACAGTATGACAACTAATATAGCCCTGATCAAAAAATCCATAATAGCCTGTCCCATTGAGGCAATAACGAGACTTATTTTAGGAAAATTAATCTTTACAACCATAGATCCAGCGCCAATAATACTGTTAGAGCTTACTGAAAGGCCCGTAGAAAATATGCCATATATTGATATACCTATTAATGCAAAGATAGGATACGGCGCTGATGTCTCCCCAATGTTAAGGATCCCTGCCCTATTTAAGAAGATAAAGATGCTAACAGTAAGTATGGGGTTTATTACTGCCCATATAATACCAAGAATCGACTGCCTGTATTTAGCGCTGAAATCCCGGAGAAAAAGCCGCCATATTAATTCCTTGCTCACCACTAGATTCAAGACCATCTCTCTCCAAACTGCGAAGAATCCTAATCTTATAAATTTGTCAGGCTCGTAAACTGTAATCTTTTCAGTCATGGGTAGTTAATAGTCTCTTTTTGTTGATCTCACCTCTAGGTCTGGTAACTCCCTTAAAATTTGTCATCAATTTTACCACAAGTAGCATTAGGAAGGAAAAGATCTGATCGCATGACAACCCACAAAATATCTCTTGCCCACGGGAAGAGGGCTATGGTAAAATTTTTGTATGTTTACAATATGTGGATTAATTTAAGATATTAACTCTTTAGGGAGGAAGTTTCATGAGAAACAGACCTTTAGTATCAGCACTGCTACTTATTAGCCTGCTCATATCTTCAGTCGCCATTGCCGCCGTCTTAAAGATAGGTGATAAGGCCCCAAGCTTTTCGCTTACTTCGATGATTGGTGAAAAGGTCAGTCTTTCTGACGCAAAGGGATCTAAGGTGGTCATTTTAGGACTCTTCCACATATGCGAGCCTTGCATGAATCAGGCAATGGAACTTCAGAAGATTTACGAGAAGAACAAGGACAAGGTCTCAATAATCGGTGTAAATGCCTCAGGGGATTCAAAACATGACGTACAGGAATATCTGAATAGCTTCCCGACAAGAGTAAGCTTTCCTTATCTTTTGGACCCCGAACATACAACAGAAAAGCTTTTTTCTGTCCGACAAACCCCGGTTGTTTATATTATCGACAAGGAGGGGGTTATCCGGTTTAAAGGTTCATCCAGGCCGGCTCAGGAGCTGCAACGGGTAATAGATGGGATACTAAGTGAAAAGAGTTGATAATCGGCCCTGAAGTAGTTTTTTAGGTTTTTTTTATGCTTAAATCGCTTCTCTTTGGTCTCCCCATTGGCCTAGCCTTTGGCTTTGCCCTCCAGAGGGGCAGGTTTTGCATGAATACCGCATTCCGTAACTTGGTTTTCACAAGAGACCTAACGCTTTTTCGCGCCTATATACTCGCACTTGTTATTCAGATGGTACTGGTTAACATATTCTATCAGCTAGGGTGGATAGAGGTAAGCAGGGCGCCATTTTACTGGATGGCAAATATTGCCGGTGGTTTTATATTTGGCCTGGGCATGGTATTGGCAGGCGGATGCGCCAGCGCTATATGGTACAGGTCAGGAGAGGGTATGCTCGGTTCGTCTGTAGCAGTAATCGGGCTTTTAGCGGGCACCTTTCTTTCCGGTTCAGCCATACTGAGGCCTACAATAAAGGCCTTTCAGTCAAATGTAATATCAGTAGGCATGGAGGAGGCCACACTATATAACATCATTGGGACCAACTCATGGCTTATCATAGGGATAATCAGCATTGTTGCCGGGGTCTGGATCCTCAGATCACCCTCCAGGGAATATCAGGGTGGATGGAACTGGAAATTAACAGGGATTATAATAGGGATAATCGGCTCATTAGCCTGGCTGGCATCGTGGGAAACCGGGAGGAGATATGGTCTTGGCGCAGTAGAGGGATCCAAGACAATATCGCTTCTAATCGTAAAGGGCGAAATATCAAAGATAAATTGGGCAACATTTATGCTGTTAGGTATACCCCTGGGTTCATTTATATCAGCAAGGAATTTTGGAGAATTTATGTGGCGGTCTCCTGGCCCCGGGAGGATCGCACAGGCATTCTCAGGCGGTATGATAATGGGAGTAGGCGGGGTAATGGCTGGTGGATGCACAATCGGGCATGGAATAACAGGTGTATCGCTTCTCGCCATGGGAAGCATAGTTAGCCTCATATTCATTGTCCTAGGAGGCTGGACCATGACCTACATCATCTTTGGTTCTTCGTAGGGATATTCAATAATGAAGAGATCCCTTTTGGAAATACTAGTAATCTTGATATCACTTGTTGCACCCATATTAGTCTCTGCGGCCTGCTTTGACGACCTCTCCCCTGAGGAGATAAATAGCGCAAGGCCGCATATCGCTGAGGCAATCAAACACATCGCAGAGCTGACAGAAGGAGGAAGGAAAATATCAGAACTAAACCAGGAAGTCTCAAAGACAAAGGGATTACAGGACCTGAAAAAGAAGATTAGCGAAATAGAGATCAGTACCAAAAAGATGCTGGAGCATGCAGCAGAGACGATAAATGCAATAAAAGGGGCAATAGGGGCTTCCGATATAACAAAGGAGGCCAAAGGCCATGGAGAGGAGGCATCAGCCCATATAAATGATGCCATAACGAACCTCAGATTGACGCTTAATTCTATAAAGACCGCTGCATCAAACCCTGACTATAGCAAGGCAATGGAACAAACAATGGAGGGGATAAGGTATTCAGAAAAAGCAAGATCTCTTGCGGAAGAAAGCTACTTCCACATTAAGAAGATGTAGGGGGATGCAAGGATGGATATCAACAAACTGGATTTAAGGGGCGAGATCTGCCCATTTACCCTGGTTAGAACAAAGAAGGAGTTTAAGAAGATATCTTCCGGCGAAAAACTCTTGGTCATGGTAGATTACCCGGCTTCTGCAGACGAGATATCTATATGGGCAAAGGAGGCAGGGCACAGGATAATAGAAATAAAAAAGAGCGGCGGACTTCTTTGGGAGATGCTTTTGGAAAAGGGAAGGGATGGGTAATATTAATATGTTTAGCAGAAAGAGAGGTAAGGTATGAATGGAACCATCAGCCGCAAGACAATATATCAGCTTGTCCTGACTGCCCTGTTATCAGCAAATGCATGGCCAGGCTACGCCTCACAGGTATATATTACGAATCAGTCGTCAAACACAATATCGATCGTAGAATCAAGCAACTTCAGGCCCATCGCTACAATTGATGCGGAGGCATCAAAACCTCACAATGTAGTCTTCACCCCTGACAACACCGAGGCATGGGTTTCTAATGTCGGTTCAAATAACATCACCATCATAGACACCTCCAGAATGTCTGTTAAACAGACAATCGCTGGCGGGACAAAGGCGCATGCTGTTACATTCAGCCCTGATGGGAAATATGCATATCTGGCTAACCCTGGCTCAAACGATGTATGGGTCTTTGATGCCAGGGCAAAAAAGGAGTTAGCCAGGATACCAGTAGGTAAGGCCCCTGCACTGGTTGTCTTTTCATCGGACGGGAAGCTGGCCTACGCAAGCAATGGCGGCAGCATGGATATCTCCATCATAGATACAACAGAGATGAAGGTGATCGGAACTATACCAGCCGGTAAGGATGCAATGGGGATGGGGATATCACCGGACGGCAGACTCCTCTATGTTACAACCGGAGGTGAGAATAAGCTTGTAATAATCGATACTGCAGAAAAAAAGATGATCGGTGATATACCTACCGGAACCGATGCACATGGACTTGCGATTAGCCCCGATGGAAAGTATCTTTATATCTCAAACAGGGGCGATAACAATCTGGCCATTGTCGATACAGCAAAAAAAGAGGTGATCTCAAAGATAGAGCTGGGCAAGAGGCCTGATATATTGACTATTACACCTGATGGAGCCAATATATTCGTAACAAACCGTTCCGATGATACGGTCTCCGTAATAGACACAAGATTAAAAAAGGTAATTGCCACCATCGTTACAGGGAAGGAACCTCACGGCATAGCAATAATGAAGTAGATACCCACAGGCTTTGCCGGTGGAGGGGGCGACGCGAGCCCCTTTAAATAGGAAAGAGGATAGTGCATGGCAGAAAAGGAAAGGTTTGTAATCTTCGCCCACAGCGGGAGTTTCGACAGGCTATATCAGGTGGCAACACTGGCCCTGACCGCCTCGGTAATGGAAAAGGAGGTATATATCTTCATTTTTTTCTCTGCCTTCAAAAAGTTCACATCAGGGGAGATGGACAAGATCGACATCTCCCCTGATTTCGGCATACCCATAGAGGATTTAAAGAAGATTTTAACGGAAAAAAAGATACCCAGTATAAGCAGCATGATAAGGGATGCAAAGAAGATCGGAGACGTGAAGATAATTGCCTGTTCTGCTCAGCTTGTATTAATGAATGTTAAAGAGACTGGACTTGGGGAATTCATTGATGATGTCTGGGGCCTGCCGACTATCTTAAACACCATAAAGGGTGCGGAGACAAAGCTTTTTATTTAGATTATTCCTTTTCGATCTCCTCTGTCAGTATGGTCGCGGAATTGTTTACCACCTCAAGGAATCCGCTTGCTATCTTCCAACTCGATTTCTGTCCTGAGCGGTCTG
The DNA here is from genome assembly GCA_964481895.1 of uncultured Nitrospirota bacterium. GTDB lineage: Bacteria > Nitrospirota > Nitrospiria > JACRHA01 > JACRHA01 > JACRHA01. The sequence goes on from CAYZUL010000017.1 coordinate 30,041, forward strand.
TTACTTCCAGCCTACCACTCTTAAGTGTGGTGACAAGTGGTGCATGACCAGCAAGTACGCCTAAGTAGCCGGCCTCCCCTGGCGCTACTATGGAAACTACCATGTCTTCAAAGACCTTCTCCTCAGGCGTAAAAATCATCAATTGGAAGTTTCCAGCCATTTAAGCCGTCCCCTTAGAAACGAACCCCTTCTTGAACTCATCAAGTACGCCTCTCAGTTTTGCGGTCACTTCATCATCTAACTTCTTCTTTGCCAGTATCGCCTTACTTATGTCCTTATATCTTTCATCTATATACCTTATAAGTTCAGACTCAAACCTCTTCACCTCTTCCACGGGTATATCGTCAACATACCCATTGATCCCGGCAAAGATTACTATAATCTGGGTATCAACCGGCATAGGTCTGTATTGATCCTGTTTTAGGGTCTCAACCATCCTTGCCCCTCTGGCAAGTTGTGCCTGGGTTGTTTTGTCGAGTTCGCTTCCAAACTGTGCGAATGCAGCCATCTCCCTGTACTGTGCCAGGTCAAGCCTCAGACTTCCGGCAACCTGCTTCATGGCCTTTATCTGTGCGGAGCCTCCCACCCTTGATACAGAGAGGCCAACATTAATAGCCGGTCTTATGCCGGAGTAAAAAAGGTCGCTTCCCAGATATATCTGGCCATCCGTGATTGAGATAACGTTTGTAGGTATATAGGCCGAGACGTCGCCTGCCTGTGTCTCTATTATGGGCAGCGCAGTAAGCGACCCACCCCCAAGTTCATCGCTCAGCTTTGCGGCCCTCTCAAGGAGTCTTGAGTGCACATAGAATACATCACCAGGATAGGCCTCCCTGCCAGGCGGCCTCCTCATGAGGAGCGATAACTGCCGGTATGCCACCGCATGTTTGGACAGGTCATCATATATAATCAACGCATGCCTTTTATTATCCCTGAAATACTCGCCTATTGCACAGCCTGCATACGGTGCAAGGAATTGCAGAGAAGCAGGGTCGGAGGCAGTAGCTGATACTATAATGCTATAGTCCATGGCACCGTAATCATCCAGGGTCTTTATAACCCTGGCAACTGTAGATTTCTTTTGTCCTATCGCCACATATATGCAAATCACATCCTGGCCCTTCTGATTTATTATAGTATCAACTGCAATGGCAGTCTTGCCGGTCTGACGGTCACCAATAATTAACTCCCTCTGGCCGCGGCCAATGGGTATCATGGCATCAATGGCCTTAATCCCGGTCTGTAGCGGCTCTCTAACCGGCTGCCTGCTGGAAACGCCAAGGGCAATGGCCTCAACCTTACGGAACTCCTTAGCATTTATAGACCCCTTGCCATCAAGAGGCTGCCCTATGGGATTTATTACCCTGCCGGCAAGGGAGTCGCCTACCGGGACCTGCGCTATCTTACCGGTCCTCTTTACCATGTCCCCCTCTTTTATCTCTACATCCTCACCTAAGAGGACAACGCCAACATTATCCTCTTCCAGATTAAAGGTAATACCAAATATACCGTGAGGAAATTCCAGCATCTCGCCTGACATCGCATTAGGCAAACCTGATACCCGTGCAATCCCGTCACCTACCTTCAGCACCTCACCAACCTCCTCCACGGTAATACCCGCCTCATATTTGTCCATATATTTCTGAATAATGCTGGAAAGCTCTTCACCTTTCACCTTAAAGTTCATCTATCCTCCCGTTATTCCCCCATTGGGGTGTTTTATTATTTTATTGTATTTGAAATAATTTCATAAGGCACTGGAACCTGAATGTGAAAAATTAACTAAGTTGTTAGTTTGGCACAAACTAAAATATTGGTCAAGTCTTTTGGTTATCTTAGAAAAAATCTTAGAAAAAAATACTTGACAATATCCTCTGCTTGCACTAAGTTAATGCGTTAAGCATAATTTATATTTATCTGACCTGCGTTAAGGATGAAAAGAATCAATAATTATATCTTATAGGATTAGAATTAAAGGTTTCATTCTGGATGGCATGTTAAGTTTAGTTTATGCTATGGGCAGCAAGAATGAAAAAGATTATCAGAAGCTAAGGCAGCTAGGTCTTTATACTACTATACCGGCATTATTGCTGGTAGGTCCTGCTTTAGGTTATTTTATTGGCGAATATCTGGATCGATATTTTAATACAAGCCCATGGCTAATGATATTCTTTATAGTGATTGGCGGCATAGCGAGCGTGAAGCAGATTATTAGCTTTCTATCAAAAGGGGATATTGATAATAATGATAACTAGGACCGCTATTATCTGGTTTCTTGTTGGGGGGATTTGGAACAGCACAAACCTCTGGTTACTTCACCTGGTCATAAAAAACACCTTTTCACAATCAAGAAAAATGGGCAGGATAATGCTTATCCTTTTTCTGAAATTCCCTATCCTATATACATCCGGCTACCTGATCCTTGCATATGGCAAACCGTCCTTTGGAGGATTAATCCTCGGTTTCTCTATCCCATTACTGGCCACCTTTATCTGGCTAATAGGAAGATCAACACACCCTATCCAATCGGATCATATTAACAATACCAAGGCCAAAGAGGCTGATTATTCCGGTATTTTTCATAAATTTAAAGGTCAGCAGAGATGACAGAAGAAGTGGCGTCAAAACCGCCTGAGGTTGCCAATATATTAACCATACTCAACGAGTTATGGGGAGATAGTTCTCTTGTCGAGCTACTACATCACTTCGAAGACATTTTTTTTGCAGGTGTTATTATAATAGTGCTTGTATCTGCCGCTTACCTCTCGACAAGGAAAAGGTCAATGATCCCCGGAAAGTACCAAAATCTAATGGAACTCATTGTTGAGACCTTTGATAATTTCGTAAGCGGGATCCTCGGTTCGCATGGAAGAAGATTCACCCCTTTTATCGGTACGCTCTTCCTATACATCTTATTTATGAATTTGCTGGGTCTCATCCCGGGAATGAAATCACCCTCTTCCAACTTAAATACAACCCTTGCCCTTGCAATAGTAGTCTTTTTATATGTTCAGTATACAGGAGTCAGGCAGTTAGGTATTTTGGGGTACCTGGATCACCTCATGGGAAACCCGAGGGATATTATCGGCTTCCTCTTCATACCACTGATGTTCCCGCTTCATGTCATGGGCGAGCTAATAAAACCGGTAAGTCTTAGCCTCAGGCTGTTCGGCAATATCATGGGAGAAGATGCCCTGATCGCAGCCTTTCTTACCTTCGGCATAGTTGCGCTTAGTTTTATAAAAAGCCCTGTAGGCCTCCCGTTGCAGCTTCCTTTTATGCTGCTTGCAATCCTTACGGGAACAGTGCAGGCATTAGTCTTCAGTCTATTAACCACCATATACCTCTTTACAATGCTGCCTCATGATACTCATCATGCTCATGTGGCAGGAGAAGAGGAAAAAAGAAAGGAGGGTATTTAAGTTGACATTTCAAATCGCATTGGCATTAGCTCTTCCGTTATCCGTGGGACTGGCCGCAATAGGTTCTGCAGTAGGATTGGGGATGGCAGTCAGGGCAGCCATGGACGCCATAGGAAGGCAGCCAGAGGCCGCAACCAAGATTCAGCTTTCGATGGTAATCGGGTGTGCATTTATAGAGGCATTGACCATATATGCACTTCTTACTGTCCTTATATTTCAGGGCCGGGTTGGATAGATTGGGAACGGAGATGTCTTTCCCTTGCGCTGATCCCGGGAGCACAGGTAAGATTTGGGATAGACCCTCTCTGCAATACTGGCTTAGGAAGGAACTTTGACCAACATGAAGGGATCTATTGTCAAGGCATATGCGCAGGATCTCTTGCCACTGGCAGCTACAGAAGGTATCCTTGAAAGAGTGAAGGATGAACTTTGTTATCTCAGGGAACTACTCATCTCAATACCTAGACTGAAGGAGTTTCTTAATAATCCCAGCATATCAAAGGATTCAAAAAAGGGGATCGTATTCGAATTGTTCAACAATAATCTCTCACCTGTAACTAAGAACCACCTGAGCCTGGTAATTGACGAAGAAAGACAGGGGCTCCTCATCGATATAATTGGGGAGTTCTCCAGGCTGGTCAGGAAGGCTGAAAAGGTTCACGTCCTTGTAACAACATCCGCTCCCTTACCTGACGAAACCGCCAAGAGACTTTTAAGGGAACTGTCTCTGGCCTTGGGGAAGGATCCTGAACTTAAGCTAGCCGTCGATGATTCTATATTAGGAGGTATTATATTAAGGATAGGTGATAGAATAGTTGATGGAAGTATAAGTGGCAGATTGCACAGACTTGGAGAATACTTAAAAAAAAGGATATAAAAATCACTTAGGAGAGGGATTGTGGATCTAGAGTTAAAACAGATATTAACACAGATAGCGGGGTTTATTGTCCTCCTCTGGCTGCTCAAGAGGTTCGCATGGGGCCATATCTTGAATATGCTGGATGAGAGGAGAAATAAGATCGCCAGTGAGTTTCAGGCAATAGAGGAGTCAAAGAAGGATCTTTCTATATTAAAAAATGATTATGAATCAAAACTTGCGGAGATAGAGACCTACACCCAAACACGACTCAGAGAAGGGATTAAAGAGGGAGAAAGGATCGCTAAAGAGATAATAGATAAGGCAAGAGAAGAAGCGATCAAGTTCCTAAAGGAGAAGGAACAGGAGATCATTAAAGAGAGGGAAAAGGCATTAAAGGATCTGGAGTCTCGGATTATAGACCTCTCGGTCACAATAGCCTCTAAGGTAATAGGTAAAACTCTCAGCAAGGAGGATAATCTAAAGATCGTTAATGAGTTTATCTCCAACACACAAAACCTCGACCTTTTTCATGACGGAGAAGGTCAGGACCGAGACCGCTCCGATAAAACAAAGGGAGAAGATACCGGTTTATATACCTCCGAGCACAAGATCAATCAATAACAAACTCTCTATTATAGAGATTGCGTTCTTTCAATTTAAATAAAAAACATATATTACTGTGGCAATAATCTACACTATGGGGTATAATGCTACAGTCTTTTACCTCTACATGTTACCCTCATTTATCACCACTGAGTAACAACTTCTTGTTTTGCAAGGCAATATCGCCTTAGGATAACTCTATCAATTACATGGCATATTACTTGCGTAACATAGCTTTCTGAGTTATTCAGTTTTTGTGCTGATTATCTTCTTTTGGGTTTTTATGATTATTTGATGCTGTATCAGAGAAGACCGGCCTAAGCATTGAAAGGAGGTGAATATCAAGGCATTTATCGGGCATCGGAATCATAAGATAATTCCGAATTTAGTCGCTAATTCAAATCATATTAATTTGGTATTCACAAGCATACCTAACCAGGGAGGACAAAAGATGAGAAAAGTTGTTATTCTGTTTTTTGCAATAATATTAACTGCCTTCTATGTGGTAAGCAGTTATAGCGCTACAGAGAAGGATCCTGTTGCACCAAGGGTTCCGGCTGATCAGATTGCAGCAGCAAAGGCGATGAAGAATCCTGTTGCGTCAAATCCTGCAAATATAGCAAAGGGGAAGGAGCTCTTTACGGGCAAGGCTACATGTTTTACATGCCATGGTGAGAATGGCGATGGTAACGGCCCTGCCGGTGCTGCGCTTGATCCTTCTCCAAGGAATTTTACAAATGGCAAATTCCATGCTGCGAAGACAGATGGTGAACTATTTTGGGTAATCAAGAATGGAAGTGCAGGAACTGGCATGATCGCATATGCCCCATCAGTCGTCACAGAGCAGGAGGCGTGGGAGATCATCACTTTTGTAAGGTCTCTTAAAAAATAGCTCAAAGAATTGGGCGAGGGAAAATGCCGTACTCAATAGGGTTTCTGAAGAAAAAAAGGGATACTAATTATCCTGGATCCTCACCCATAGAGGGGGAAGGGAACAAAGAAATCACCCTCCTTGCCTACTTTCCCCCTCTAATTTCGCGAAATCAAATCCTCCTAAAGCTAAAAGGGGTTAACAATGATATGTTGGCTTGAGATATTTTATTGGTTATGTTAATATTTTAACACCTCATTTTTACAAGAAGCTTCCTGATTACAGGGGATCTTCTGTTGACTAAGAAGAAAAGCAAAAAGAGTCTCCAGCGACGGATGGTAGTTTCTATCCTTTTGGTCGGTATCCTGTCATGGGTCATAGGTCTAATTTCCATATACACATTCGGTAAAGAAACCATCGAACAGAGCATCGGTGCCAATTTCCAGGAACTGGCCTCGCAGACAGGAAAGAAAATTGAACTGATAATCAGCCACCGCTTGTATGAGATAAAGACCCTCTCCTCCTTAGAGTTAATAAGATCTGTGGTTGAAAAGGCGAATTTAAAAAGAAGAGGAACAAAGGAAGAGACATTATCTACCATCAAAAAAGGTGAGGATAGCAGTACCTTTGTATATGTCTTTAAATTTACAGATAAAGGGGTAGCGAACTACCTGAAGGGGTTAATGGATAATGATCCGAAGGAATATCTTATCCTCACCGACGAGAAAGGTCTCCTGGTCGCCTCCACAAGAAAGCTTCCCAAAACAGATTTTTCCGCTGATACATGGTGGAGTATGGCCTTCAATAAAGGAGATATCTATATAAGCGATATAAAATATAATGATATTATAGGTGACCTTGCCTTAGCTATAGCCGCTCCGATAATAAAGAATGGTAAGACAATAGGGGTCTTAAGCATTATTAGATCTACAGAACTCCTATTTAAAAATGTGATCTTAGTAAAGGTAGGAAAGACCGACCATACCATGCTTGCAAGCTCTGATTCTAAGATCATCTTTTGTCCGATATTCCCGCCAGGCACACATCTGCTTGACAAATTAGCAAAAGCAATCTTTAAAAATAAATCGGGATGGGCGATCACAAATTCAGATGTTCATTATCCCGGAAGGAATTCTATAAATGGGTTTTCCCCTGTAAGTATCACCTTCTCAGAAGAAGATAATTTTGGAGGTAAGAGGTGGTATATATTTACAAGCCAAAACCCCACTGAAACCTATGCGTCAATCAGTGTCCTCTTTAAATGGGTTACATTAACCGGTCTTTTTGGTACATTTGCCCTGGCAGTCCTGGGTTTCTATCTGACAAGGAGGATAATCAACCCTATCAAGGAACTCCATAAGGGGATGGAGGTGATCGGCGAGGGAGACCTTGATTATAGATTGAATATCAAGACAGGTGACGAGATACAAGATCTGGCAGATGGGTTTAATGAGATGGTCGACAGGGTCAGGGGATCTTACTCAACCCTTGAGGCGCACGGGAAAAATATAATTAATAGTATCACCAACGGGATCATGGTTGTAAATAAAAATGGCATCATTGTGACATGGAATAAGACTATGATATCGAGATACGCCCTCTCTTCACGCGAGATATTTGGGAAAAAGATATGCGATGTCTTTCCTAATCTTTGCCAAATGGGGCTTGGAGAAAATCTAAGGAAGCTGCTTGGAGAAAAGACAAAGGAATTCCATCTAAGAGGAATCGGACATAAGATGCATGAAGATGCGCCTAAGGTAATACTAAACATAGATGGCTACGCCTTAAGGGATACCAATGAGCAGCTTGGCGGCGCCGTCCTTGTAATCGAAGATATCTCTGAAATAGTGTCCCTGGAAAAACAGCTTATACAGGCGGAAAAACTTGCGACTATAGGGCAGCTTGCATCCGGTTTGGCCCATGAGATCGGAACCCCTTTAAATGTAATCCATGGTAGGGCGGAATATATGATACAGAGGGTCAAGCAGGAGGATCCTCTAAAGAAGAACCTTGAGAAGATCATATCCCAGATAGACAGGATCACAAAGATTGTCCGCCAATTGCTCAACTACGCGCGGGTCAAGCAGCCAAACTTTCAGTCTACAGATATAAATTCACTGATCATAGATGTGTTGGGGCTTATAGATTACCAGCTTGAAAACCATAAGATCTTCACCGCCCTTAAGCTTGATGACAACCTTCCCCCGATCTTCGCTGACCCGGATCAGCTCCAGCAGGTAATTCTCAATATATACCTCAATGCGATCGATGCTATGTCGAACGGTGGCGGCACACTTACCATCACAACAAAGGGAGGGGTCGAGAAAAAGAACGCATACCCACGCAAGACATATCATATAATAATAATAATCTCTGACACAGGACATGGAATTTCCAGCGAACATATAAAACATATCTTCAATCCCTTCTTTAGTTTAAAGGCCACCGGAGAGGGCACAGGTATGGGACTTGCGGTAAGTCATAATATCATACAAAGGCATAATGGATTAATAGATGCAAAGTCTGAATTGGGTAAGGGGAGCACCTTCACCATCTATCTCCCCCTCTCTAAGGTCGAAGATATCTCTTTGGTGAAGGAGTAGGTACCCCGGACAAAAGACCGTGGGTATCTACTTAACGAGCAAGGCGAGCGAGAGGGGGAGCCTCCAAAGGCTTTGCCTTTGGAGGGGGCGACTAAAAGCCCCTATGGTAAGTAAAGGAATAACGTATGGGCGGAATAAAGGGCAAGGTATTGGTAGTTGATGACGATCAGGAGATGTGCGAGTTGATCCATGATCTCCTTATAGAAGAAGGGGAAAGGGTAGAGATAACTACAAATGGCAAAGAGGTGCTCCCCCTGGTATCAGATGGGGATTTTGATCTGGTCATCATAGACCTTGTAATGAAGGAGATGAATGGATTAGAGCTTTTTCGCCAAATAAAAGAGATCAGGCCTGATACAGCCGTTATTATAATTACTGCCTTCGGGACTATAGAATCCGCCATAGAGGCGATGAAATTGGGCGCCTATGATTACATAACCAAACCGTTTAAGAATGAAGAGATTAAACTGGTAACCCAGAAGGCTATTAATGAGATCTCCCTGCGGAAAGAGATTGTAAGGCTGCGCAGCGAGGTTGAAAGGAAGTACAGGTTCGACAATATCGTAGGTAAGAGCAAGCCTATGCAGGAGGTCTTCGATCTTATAAGGCGGATATCTGATGGACCGTGCAATGTCCTGATTACCGGGGAGAGCGGCACAGGGAAGGAGCTTGTGGCAAAGGCAATACATTATAACAGTCCAAGAAAGGAGAGTCCATTTATACCTGTTAACTGTGCCGCAATTCCGGAGAATCTCCTTGAGAGTGAACTCTTCGGCCATCTAAAGGGCTCGTTCACAGACGCCAAAAAAGACAAAGCAGGACTCTTTGAAGAGGCAGAAGGGGGTACAATCTTCCTGGATGAGATAAGTGAACTCTCCACTCTGCTTCAGGCAAAGCTTTTAAGGGTGATCCAGGAGAGGGAAATAAGGAGGGTCGGATCTACAAAGAGCACAAAGATAGATGTAAGGATCACGGCAGCCACAAACCTGGACCTTGACGAGGAGGTAAAGAAAAAGCGCTTCAGGGAAGATCTCTACTATCGGCTCAATGTTATCAGGATCAACGTACCTCCGCTTAAAAATAGGAGGGATGACATACCGCTCCTCCTGGACTACTTTACACAGAGACTAAGCGAAAGACTTAAGAAGAATATTAAGGGCATTGCAAGGGATACCCTTGTATTCTTAATGGAGTACACCTGGCCAGGGAACGTACGTGAACTGGAGAACCTTATAGAGAGGGCAATAATCCTGGCAAAAGGAGAACTCATAACCATGAATGACCTTCCATCTGAACTGCTCAGGACAAAGGGAAGAAAAGCATCTCATGAGATGACTGAAAACCACCTGGTAAGTCTTGATGAGTTCGAAAAGGCATATATCCTCAAGGTATTGGAAAGGACCAGCGGTAATAAATTCCGTGCTGCCGAGATACTGGGCATTGACAGGAAGACCCTTTACAGAAAACTTGATGATCTAAAAAGGGACCAGCCACAGATAAAAGAGTAGCCTGGTGTAGTATTCCTCTACATAAGTGGCAATCTGCCCCAACTTATTCTAAGACCTCCATCTACTATTCCGGATACGTATCAAATCTAACCCATTGTTTTATAGATAGAATATCCACTGCTCCGCGGACTTCGGACAACGTGGCACATTCATTGCAAACCTCATAATATCATGGATACGAGGGAAATAGAGCTTGCATATAGCCATATAAATGCCAGGATGGCCGGCATGAAGGGTATACTGCTTAACGAGAAGGACTATGAACTCATTCTATCAAGGGATGATATCTCATCGGTCATATCCTTTCTTAATACAACATCATACTCTAAGGATATAAGGAGGATTAAGGGGGGTAACGGTGCAGGAAGCGACACAGGGAGGATAAAGGAGGGATTAAACAGAAACCTCCATTCAGTATTTAAGAGAATAAATAGGACAGCAGAAGGTGAGTCACGGATATTACTCTCAACGCTGCTCGGATGGTGGGATATTTACAACATCAAGACTATCCTCAGGGGAAGGCAGACCGGCAGATCTGAAGAAGAGATAAGATATCTCCTTGTCGCAACGGGTACATTGTGCAACAGGAGATTAATCGGGCTGCTCCAGCAGACAGACCTAAAAAGCCTGATAACTTCACTGGGGTATCTGGGTTTCCCGTGCAGCTTACCTGAGGCTCAGAGGCTCCTGGAGATATACCTGGCCGGAGGATCGATTCTGCTTGAGGGTCAGATCGAAAAGGCCTACTTCGAAGATGTCCTGAAAAAGGTGAATGGGGAAGGGAGCAGTAGTTCCATAGCAATAAAGATTATTAGATCTCAGATTGATAAGGCTAATCTCATAACGGGATTAAAGATCACCAATAAGGATGGTCTGGACCCCGAGGCCTATTTCATCGACGGAGGAGAGCATATCTCCATCAGGCTCCACAGAGAGCTTTTTAAGGATAAGAAAAAACTGGCAGAGAAGCTCCCCCACATAATCAGGATGGGGAAATGGTACCTAAAAGAGGAAGACCTCAGGACACCAGAGAGGATATCCGTCCTTGAGAGAAGGATTGAGATGGGGATGCTAAAGGATCTGTTCCAGACATCCCTCATAGATACATACAGCATAGGGGTTATTATCAGTTATATCTGGAGGAAGGTGAATGAGGTTATAAATCTGAATACGATCTTGCATGGAAGACTATATAGGATACCAAACGAGACAATAAGGGAGCTGCTGGTGATCATCTGACACTGATACCACAGAAGGAACATATTGCAAAAGATAGCGCTGATTTTGGACAGTTGGAATGCAAAGGACTTTAAGATCAACGATATAGATATTATCGGCGTGGCTTCAGACGATAATGCGGGAGAAAGGGTTGCAGAGATCCTAAACAAGAAGGAGTTTGGACTTATCATTATTAACAGGGATCTGATAGGAGGCCTTCCTATGGATATCGTAAGAACAATTAAGGAAAGCAAGGATATCACTATTATTCCAATCGACATTAATAAGGATGAAATGATGGATCTTAAAGAGAGAGAGGAACTAAGCCGGATGTTATACAGGGCTATCGGCGCCCAACTAAAAGGCGGGGATAAGATAGAAGATGGAAATTGAATCAATCAAGCCTGTCCTGGCTATAGCAGTCTCATTAATCGGTGCTGCCTCCATAGTTTCTGCCCGGAAGAACCCGAATATCCGGGAGGTGTGTTCCGTAAGTGCGGCAATCATCAAGTTCATTATCGTTGCCAGCATGATTCCCACGGTCCTGGCCGGCAATACAATCCATTATACGCTTCTTTCCTTTCTGCCGCAGGTATCAATTGCGTTTCGCGTCGATGCGTTGGGTCTCATCTTTGCCGCCACTGCCTCCTTTTTGTGGATACTGAATACATTCTATTCTATTGGCTACATGCGTTCCCTTAAAGAACATTCTCAGACCCGCTTCTATACCTGTTTTGCCCTAACCTTATCGGCCACCATGGGAATCGCATTTTCTGCAAACCTGATTACCCTCTACCTCTTCTACGAACTGATTACATTCTGTACGTTTCCTCTTGTCGCACACAAAGATACAGAAGAGGCCTTGGCCGGCGGGTGCAAGTATATCTTTTACCTGGTAGGAACCTCTAAGGCCTTTTTTCTTAGTGCGATTATTCTCACCTACACCCTTTCTGGAACGGTTGACTTCGGACCAAAAGGGCTATTTCCTTCTGGGATAGCCCCAACCCTTTTAATTATTACATACTTCCTCTTTTTGGCAGGAATAGGCAAGTCGGCGATCATGCCCTTTCACGCGTGGCTACCCGCCGCGATGGTCGCCCCTACCCCGGTCAGCGCCCTTTTGCATGCAGTCGCAGTCGTAAATACAGGGGTCTTCTGCGTCCTCCGCGTGATCCTTAATGTCTTCGGTGTAGAGTTAATGTCTCAGTTGGGGTTAGGGGTTATAACGGCCTTCCTGGCCTCCTTCACTATCTTGATGGCCTCAATATATGCATTAACAAGGGATAACCTGAAGGCCCGCCTCGCCTACTCTACCGTTAGTCAGCTTTCATATATTATCTTGGGCGGGGCCCTTCTAAGCCCCAGTGGCATGGCCGGCGGGATCATGCACATTGTCCACCATGCTTTTTCGAAGATCACACTCTTCTTTTGCGCCGGTTCTATCTATATGGCCTCCCATAAGACAAAAATCTCTGAGATGGGCGGGATAGGACGGCAGATGCCCTGGACCATGGTTGCCTTCTCGATAGGCGCCTTGTCCATGATTGGAGTCCCTCCGCTCTCCGGGTTTATCACCAAGTGGTATCTGGGCCTGGGTTCCATCGAGGCCCATCAACCAGCAATCCTCGTTATCCTTTTAATAAGCAGCCTACTGAATGCCGCCTATTTTGTCCCGATAATATACAAGGCCTTTTTTGACGTGCCGGAGGGATTGCTGCGTCTAAGGCCCATGAGCCTGGGTGCTGCAGCAAGGGGATTTGATGAGGAGGGAGATCATAAAGAGGAACACACGATAAAGGAGCCATCTTATTTTATCCTCATCCCTCTGATGCTGACCGCTGTCATTTCTTTGATGCTTGGGCTTTTCCCTGATTTTCTATTAACGTTTGTTAAGGAGGTAGTCAAATGAGGTTAATGAAATTAGATAAATATTTGACAACGGCAAATATAGAAAAGTTCAAGAGGGGTTTTTATGTTAGTTTTGCGTTGGTTGGTTTCGACTTTCTGGTTCCCCGGCACCACATCTTCTTCATCTGGGATAAGATGCCAGGTTTTATAGCCCTATATGGATTGATCTCCAGTATTATCATTATCTCTGTGTCCAAGGCCATAGGGCATATCTTTTTAATGAAGAGGGAGAATTATTATGATTGAGTGGATCCACCCGGCCCTGTTCTTCTTTTCGGGTTCTGCGCTGATCCCTTTTATAAAGGGACGTGCCAAGCCGTTTCTCCTTCTCGGTATTCCAGTATTAGCCTTCCTGTCTTTGCTCCTCTTCCCCGAGGGAGATCATGGCACATTCTACTTTGCGGAATACAAGCTCGTCTTTGGCAGGGTCGATCACCTGAGTCTGATCTTTGGTTATATATTTACGATCATGGCCGCTATTGGAATGATCTATGGCCTTCATGTCAGACATGACGGTCATCACATTGCCGCTTATCTATATACCGGCAGCGCCCTGGGCGCAGTCTTTGCAGGCGATCTCTTTACGCTTTTTATTTTCTGGGAAATCATGGCCTTCTCATCTGTCTTTTTGATCTGGTATGGAGGAAAGGGTTTAGGAGACACCGGAAATTCGATCAGCAGCGAGAACGCTTCGGATGCCGGATTCCGGTATCTAATGATGCATATCTTTGGCGGCGTCTGCCTCCTGGGTGGGATTCTGATCTATGCTGTTCAGTCTAATAGCATCGCCTTCAACGCCATTTCTCCTTCCGGATTAGGCGGTATGCTGATCCTGCTCGGTTTTCTAGTAAATGCCGCAGCCCCTCCCTTACATGCCTGGCTGCCTGATGCCTATCCAGAAGCGACTATTACAGGCACTGTCTTCTTGGCAACCTATACTACCAAGACTGCTATCTATGTGCTTGCCCGCGGTTTTGCTGGAACAGAGTTATTGATCTACTTGGGGGTCTTGATGGCCATCTATGGGATCTTCTATGCCATGCTGGAGAATGACATAAGACGGCTCTTATCATACCATATTATTAGCCAGGTCGGATTCATGGTGGCAGGCATAGGGATTGGAACCGAGCTTGCAATCAATGGGGCAGTAGCCCTTGCCTTTACCAATATCCTTTATAAGGGACTCTTGATAATGGGAATGGGCTCCGTGATATTTATGACAGGGAGAAGAAAGGGCACAGAACTGGGAGGGCTCTATAAGAGTATGCCCATAACCTTTCTTTTTTATATGATAGCCGGATTCTCTATCTCAGGGGTACCGCTCTTCGCAGGCTTTATCAGCAAATCAATGGTGATCTCTGCGGCAGCGGAATCTCATATTTCCTGGGCCTTCTTACTTCTAACAATGGCCTCCGTCGGTACGCTTCTATCTACTACACTGAAACTTCCCTATATTGTCTTTTTTGGAGAAGAGAGGGGTATCAAGGCAAAGGACCCCCTGAAGAATATGCTCTATGGAATGGGAATGACAGCCTTCTTATGTATCCTTCTGGGGATTTGGCCTCACCTGCTCTATCGGCTGTTGCCATATCCGGTAGAGTACCACCCTTACACAGGGGAACATTTGTCAGGATCGCTGCAGATCCTATTCTTTACCCTCCTAGGATTTATCCTCTTCTTCCATAAGCTCCACCCTGAGAGGACGATAAGCCTAGATTTTGACTGGTTCTATCGGAAGGGAGGCCGGGCTTTTATGTGGCTTGCCAGCCAGCCTGTAGCACATTATGAAGAGTTCATAACGGAGATGTATGAGATTCTTCTGATTAAGCCAGCTAAGAGATTGGCTGGTATGCTCTGGACCTTTGATACTTGGGTCATTGATGGTCTGGTCAACTCATCGAGTCTGATTACGCTCCTTGAAAGCAGGATCTCAGAGACATTTGAAATCTATGTTGTAGACGGTGCAGTGAATGGGATTTCGGCGACTATGGACTTGACTGCACGTGGAATGCGACGTTTGCAGACAGGCTCCATACAAAATTATTTATTTGTCATAGTTTTGGGCATAGGTTTATTAATGGTTATAGTTAAATGGTTTTAATAAATTATCTTTTGCTTATAGTTTTTGGGGCCGCATTCTTAATGATTTTTTTTAAATTTTTAAATTAAATATTCTTGCTGGTTTATCTGGCTATTAATTTATTGTTTGACGGGGAAGATATGAAACTAAGCGAAAGAGAAGAAAGAAAAGAAGGCTCCTCCAGCAGCCAAATCAACCTCGGCGTTGAACTGGTCAGTTCGGTATTGATCGGTGCACTGGGAGGGTATGGCCTGGATCGCCGCCTTGACTCAACTCCATGGCTCTTTTTGGTGGGATTAATTGTTGGATCAGCGGCAGGCCTCCTGAATACCAGAAGATTTAATCCTTCAGAAGATATAGAAAAAAGAGGAGAGGATTAACTTGGAAGATACCGGAAATAATATAAATTTACTTAATCATTTTGAACTCCACCCTATCGTGGAACTAAATTTGTTCGGAATCGATTTTTCTATAAATCAGGCCGTAATCTGGATCTGGATCGGTTCAGGGATCGTTTGTTTTCTGTTATTGGTGGCGGCCAGGACAATGAAGCGTCATCCTGCACGGATTCAGAATTTTGTGGAGATGATAGTAGAATTTTCAATGAAAGGACTGATTCTGGATGTTATAGGGGAAGAAGGAAGGCCTTGGTTCCCTATTATCGCTACCATTTTTCTCTTTATCTTGACGGTCAATTTTTTGGGGCTCATCCCGGGTTCCTATACAGCCACTACTAATATTAATGTGACGGCAAGCCTGGCATTAGTTGTTTTTCTCGTAGTTCAATGGGCTGGAATCAGCAGGCATGGCCTCAAAAGCTATTTTAAGCGTTTTATTCCCACCGGCGTACCCAGATGGATCCTTCCAATTCTGATACCTATTGAGGTTATAGGAATGCTGGCAAGACCCTTTTCTCTGGCAGTCAGGCTCTTTGCCAATATGTTGGCTGGACATATGGTGATTCTGGGTTTACTCACAATAATAATCCTTTTTAAAAGTTATCTCATTGCTCCCGTACCTATTGCGGGGGTAATTGTTATAAGCGGATTTGAGATATTTGTAAGTTTTATTCAGGCCTATATCTTTGCAATATTAACTGCATCCTATATTGCGGAGGCCGTTCATGCGTCACACTGAATATTTTATTAAAATTCAAACAGGGGTGAGAGATGTTTGAACCAGAACCGGGATTAATGATTTGGACGCTAATCTCTTTCTTCGCACTCCTCTTTCTATTAAAGAGATTCGCTTATAAACCGATCCTCGCATTCATGGATAACAGGGAGAGATCGATCAGAAAGGTGATCGAAGAGGCCCAATCAACAAATAATGCTGCAAAAGAATTACTCTCTCAGTACAAGGGTCAATTGGATGAGGGAAGAAGGGAGGCACAGAAGATTATAGAAGAAGGAAGGACATTAGGGGAGAATTTAAAAAAGGATATATTGTTACATGCCTCCGAGGAATCCAAGGGGCTTATTAAAAAGGCCAAGGAAGAGATCGAAAGAGAGAAGATGAATGCGCTGATCGAACTTCACGATTCTATAGCCGATCTTTCTGTGCAGGTTGCCTCCAAGATAATTAAAAGCACTTTAAAACCGGATGACCACCTGAAGCTGGTAGATGGTTTTCTCGCCAAGATGATGGAGGAATACGAAATTACAGCCAAGGTCCACTCCAATAATAATGGTAACGGGGATCAACTCGAAAAGGTAATGGAGGGATATGGTAATGGCTAACATAGAAAAATCGGAAATTATCCGGAGATATGCCAACGTGATCCTAACAGTAGCTACGTGTAAAGAGATATTAGACCGAGCAGAACAGGAACTCAGCCTAATTAAGGAGACCCTGCAAGAAGACATCTTTCTGCTTGAGTTTCTGAAGAATCCTCAGATTTCGGCGGAGGAGAAGCGAAAGGTTGTAATAGAGATATTTAAGGGCGTGGTTTCGAGTATTATCCTTCATCAGATTGCCTTAGTTGTTGGAGTGGGAAGGGGGGGGCTTCTTCTGAGCATAATTGATAGGTTTTTACATCTTGCTGATGAATTGAATAAAAAAACCCGTGGGAAGATCACTACATCTATCCCGATCTCAAAAGAGACAAAGGATAAATTCCAAAGGATTATTTCAGAATTGATAGGAAAAGAAGCCATTTTAAAAAACACAGTCGATCCATCGATCCTGGGAGGGTTCATTCTCCAGATCGATGATAAGATCATTGATGCAAGTATACAGGGACAGCTTGGACGTTTAAGGGAGGAGATCTCAAAGGAAATTGCCATGCCACGGCCAAGGAGATCCCCACTCTGTCTTGAACAAGCGAGGCTAACACATCTCCCTTGTAGGGCAAAGTGTATCCTGCCCTACTCTGGAAGATCTTAAAACAGGGGGTGAAGTATGAAAAATATATCTACACAAGTAAAGGAGATACCGGGGTGGGGTCTTGCAAATGATGATCAACGGGCTCAATGGCTTGGGAGCCAGATAATCAATTCCTATGATTATCTCAACGCAACAACAGACCAGAAACTGAAGGCTCAGGATGAAAAGATGGTTGATCTCGTAATGAATGGATTGAGGTTCAGGATACCTGGCGGGGGGGCCAGTGATCTGGTACCGCATCTTCTACCCTGGGCCTGTAAGGACATAAAATCATTTAAGCTTGCCGGACACGGCCCGGGCAGCCATTTCTCTGATGAAAGCCTTCTTGGGGATGGATCAAATGCTGAGAGTTATGGCGGCTGGAGCCTGGACAGAAATTGCCTTGGGATACAAAACCTCCACACCTTAAGACTGAGGCTCGAGCAAAATCAATACCTCCTTGAGTCGATAGGCTACGAGGGAACCATATCATATAATGAGGGCTTCAGCCTGGATGAAGACAAGGTGGAGATTATCTGTTGTGATGAAAAACAGAATAACCCTCCAGGTCCTCACTGGGAAGAGAAGAGAGTAGGGTATTCCGCCCCGTTCCTGATATTCTCTACCCATCGCGACATGGAATTAGTAGACCTTGCCTTAAAGATGTGCCGCGGGGCCGGGATATTGAGGAATGACTCAATAAATACCTGGGGTCCGATGCAGATTATCATCCCAGAGGAATGGCTTGACGATAAAAAGATTACCAGCATGATCAGGAGATGGACGCTTCTCATGCTGGAACATATCTCCAGCTTTAAATGGTGGAGATCGATATATGGCATTAATCTGCCAGGGATAGGTGTCATCCCGCCTACAAGAAAGGTCCCGGTTGTAACAACCGAAAGGATCCAGAAGATCTTTAGATTCGACAGTTCAAAAGATGCTGTAACAGGGGCACTAAAGGCCCCCTACAACTATTTCTCCAGAAATATTCCGGGGTTTCCCGTTATTATCTGGGAAAAGATCAAGAAGGTAAATCATGTTATACCTCCATTGTATCACCCCAGCATCCACACAGAAAATACATTCCAGGATATATTGGTATCAAGGGCCTATAATCATTAACTATATTAATTTAAGCTAAAGAGGAGGAGAGATTGGATAGTTCAATTATTAGACATCGGAAAAAGGGCAGGGTTTATATCCTGCTGGCGATCCTGGCCATATCTCTGTTTGTATCGCTGGGATCAATGGCCCTGGCAGAGGAGGCAGCAGCAAAGCCAGAGGTTGCCTACAGGGATATCCCTGCTCTAGGGAGCCGTGCCATCATCTGGGTAGTCGCACAGACCCACCTGTTATTAGCAGGATTCGTGCTTGGGGTTCCTATATTCGGCCTGGTCTGCGAGATCATCGGGGTTAAGACAGGTGATAAGAGGTATGATAACCTGGCAAAGGAGTTCACAAAGCTATTGACCGCATCATTTGCCACCACAGCAATGTTTGGGGGTGTGCTCCTCTTCTCCCTTATTACCTTTTATCCGAAGTTCTTTAACTATATGGTAGGCGTTTTTTGGCCTACATTTGTAGTTTATGCGCTACTCTTTGTATTCGAAACGGTAACCCTGTATCTCTACTGGTACGGCTGGGATGTGATGATGAACAAGAAGTGGCTACATCTTAGCCTTGGGGTTTTACTTAATATAGCAGGCTTTCTGATAATGATCGTATCAAACGCATGGTTGACCTTTATGGCAAGCCCTGTTCTTATGCCTGAAGGGACACCGCTTTTAACCAAGGTCTGGGCTGCTGTTGATAACCCTACATGGTGGCCTCTAAATATACACAGGATCATCGGCAATATAGTCTTTGGCGGATTTGTCTGCGGTGC
>CAYZUL010000018.1:0-46493 GCA_964481895.1 uncultured Nitrospirota bacterium
AACTCCCCCTTCCCCCTCTTTGCCAAAGAGGGGGATAAGAGGGGGCGTTGGGGACAAAGGTAGGTTAGAGGTAAAGGGGGGGGGATGGGAGAATTTTCACATGAAAAGAAGGTACTAGGGTTTAACCGGAATATATTCTTTCTTGGAACAGTAAGCCTCTTAAATGATATTGCCAGCGAGATGATCTATCCTCTGCTCCCGATCTTTATGACATCTGTGCTTGGCGCCGGTGTCGCCTTTGTCGGCCTGGTAGAGGGGATCGCAGATGGGAGCGCCAGCCTCTTTAAGGTCTTCTCAGGCTGGGCCTCTGACAGGACGAACAATAGAAGGCCCCTTATCATCTTTGGCTATTCACTATCGGCCGCAACAAAACCAATAATAGGCCTTGTCGGCTCTCCCTGGCATCTGCTCTGGATTAAATTTCTTGATCGTATCGGCAAGGGGATTAGGACTGCGCCAAGGGATGCCCTTTTAACCTATTCCTGTGATGTGACAGAAAGGGGAAGGTCCTTTGGATTCCATCGTAGTATGGATCATGCCGGCGCCATCATTGGCCCTCTTATTGCATTTGTCCTGCTGAGGCTACTGGGTGTTGAGCTTAGGACGATATTCCTCCTTTCCATCATCCCTGGGGCCGCCTCTGTCTTGATCCTGTTCCTCTTCATCAAAGAGAAGAGGGGAATCCCAAAGATGGAAACGACCACCAGATTTAAGCTTAGCTCGTTTGACAGGAGGTTCAAGCTCTTCCTCTTTATTGCCCTTATCTTCAGCCTTGGCAACTCCTCTGACGCCTTTTTGGTGCTCCTTGCAAAGGAGCGCGGGATAGACATCTTCATGCTCCCGATCCTCTGGATACTCCTCCATATCTCAAAGGCAGCAAGCTCTGTCCCGGCCGGAATACTCTCTGATAAGATCGGGAGAAAGAAAATGATTATCTCCGGGTGGATTGTCTATGCCCTCGTATATCTTGGATTCGGGTTCTTAAGGGACGGATATATCTTCTGGGGCCTTTTTGCATGCTACGGGCTATTCTTCGGCCTTACAGAGGCGGCAGAAAGGGCGCTGATTTCTGACCTTGCGCCTGAAGATCTGCGAGGCACCGCCTATGGCCTGTATCACCTGGCCATCGGGGTCTCTATCCTCCCTGCAAGCCTCATTATGGGGGCCTTATGGCAGGCCTTTGGAATTGAGGTGGCATTTGCAACAGGGGCAGGTTTGGCGCTGACAGCCTCCAGCTTATTAATTGTATTGATAAGGTCTGATTTATAATGCCAGCTAAATACCTCTCAGGAGTAGGGGCACGTTGCAACGTGCCGCTTCTTTATGTATATGGCAGAGTTAATATCCTCGCCTGCATTGCCTGCCATCAAGACTTATCATCATTGAATAAGCAAAAACCATTATGTAACAAGGAATTAATCACACTGATCATTGTTGATCACTTTTGGTATTATCCTCCTGAATAGGTTTCCTAAACCGCGTGTCGGACGTTCGAATCGTCTCGGGGGCACCAGAATTTCCATGAAGAAGATAAAGATACTTTCAATATTGATCTTTATTCTGTTGTGAAAAAATATCTTGCCTATTTCTTTTCTAGTTTTGCTGCTATCCTGATAAGCGCTATTACCCCTGACTTGATCTTCTGATCCTCAATCTCCCTGAAATATTTAAGGAGTCTTTTTTCTGAGGAGGTCAAACCGCCATAAAGAGGGACATCCTCTCTTGTTGACTGCGCATCCTTGAGGAAATAATCAAAAGGCTCCCGGAGTATTGCGGCTATCCTTTGAAGCCTATCAATGCCGACCTGATTGATCCCCTTCTCATATTTCTGAATCTGCTGATAAGTGACACCGACTAGCTCTCCGAGTCTTTCCTGCGAAAGACCCATCCTCCTCCTTTTTTCCCTTATCTTCATCCCGATGCTTTTGAAAATATGGATCTTTTTCATAGGGTGCACGATACATTAATCGGGACAAACAGTCTATAAACCAGAGGTAGCATAAAAAACGCTTGACAATACCTATTAATGGTTGTATATATAGAACCAATATACTTATTAGCTATAATGATATTTCCTTGCCAGCATATATATTTAAATCGGTTTTTTAACAAAGGAGGTTTAGTATGTCATGTAGATTCCTTATAACCAGGACTAACGCTATCTGCCAGATAGGGCCGCCTGCCTCTCCCAAGGCGCATTATCTATGCGGCCTTAAGCTTGAAAGTGAACAGCAAAGGTTTATTATGCACCAGGTCCTATCTGAAAAGGGGATAGGGGGGCATTATGTGTCAGATAGTTGTCCTGTGGCATGTTCTAATAAATGGCTTGATTGCCCATATTATAGAGATATATTATCTTAGATTATTATCTCGCCTAACCCCCTTCCCAAAAAAACTACAGCAATACCAATATGCCTTCATTAAGCAAAAAGAGGGGACCCGAGGCGTCGCATGGCAATTTTCTATTGGCATTTTTATGGCATCTTAGTTGCGTGCTTATCAGGTGATCGGTTAGAATAAGTCATTGTTTTTGTATCTTTTAAGGAGGGGGGTCCCTGCATGAATGAAAAAAGACAGACCATAATGATAGTGGATGACGATGAGGGGATTAGGGACACCCTTGAGGCAATATTAAAGCAGCAGTACAACGTTATAAAGGTCGGCGATGGGGAGAGTGCCCTAAGGACGATCTCAGAGAAGGAGATCAATGTGATCCTTCTTGACATAATGCTTCCCGGGATCGACGGACTTGAGGTCCTCCGTCTGGTAAAGGAGCGGTACGATAATGTAGATATAATTGTAATTACCGCTGTAAGGGATATAAATACAGCTGTCAAGGCGATAAAACTTGGGGCCTATCACTTCATAACAAAGGAGTTCGACTATGACGAGGTCCACGCCCTTGTAAAAAAGGTCCTTTCCAAGCAGAGCGGTGAAAAGGAGATCCTCTATCTCAAGACAGAGATGGAGCAGTTTATCGATCAGGACTTCATAGTGGGATCGACTAAAAGGATGAGGGAGATATATGATACTGTGGTCAAGGTAGCCAAGCTGCCTGCCACTATACTTATACAGGGTGAGAGTGGGACAGGAAAGCAGGTGATTGCAAGATATATCCACAAGGAGAGCAGGGAGGCAAATATGCCCTTTGTAACAATAGACCTGGGCGCCTTGGCTGATACCCTTGTTGAATCTACGCTCTTCGGATATGAGAAGGGGGCCTTTACAGGGGCATACAAGCAGCATCTCGGTAAGTTCGAGCTCGCGGATGGAGGCACCCTTTTTTTGGATGAGATTGGTCATCTGAGACTTGACCTTCAGGGGAAACTATTGAGGGCGATACAGGAAGGGGAGATTGAACGGCTGGGAGGCAAAAAGACCGTTCATGTAAAGGTAAGGATTATAGCGGCAACGAATGTGGACCTCCAGAAAGCAGTGGCCAAGGGGAGTTTCAGGGAGGATCTTTTTTACAGGATAAACGTCCTTCCGATAAAACTGCCGCCCTTAAGGGAGAGGATAATCGACCTTCCGCAATTTATCCACTATTTCATGGCTAAATACAGCAAAAGGTTTTCAAAGAGGGTAGATAAGATTACAGAGGGCGCCATCAATGCCTTGTCAGGCTATTCTTGGCCGGGGAATATAAGGGAGCTTGAAAACCTCACAGAGAGACTGGTTGCTGTGGCAGATAAGGACTCTTTATCAGAAGCAGATATACCTATAGAATATTATGTTTCCTCCCTTGCTGTCCATAACCGGGAGGAGAGCCTGCTTGTTAAGGCATGTGATACCTTTGAAAGGAACTTTATTTTAAAGACACTTGAAAGAGAGAGGTGGAACAGGCAAAAGACAGCTAAGACCCTTGGGATCCATTTAAGCACACTGAAATTTAAATTGAGGAAGCTCCAGATCTATGATATTATATCGACCCGCAGGGAACTGAGACAGAGGAGAATCGATAGAGAGGATACTGAAACAATCGATTAGATTTCAATGCCTAATTATCTTTCTGGTTTTATCTTTTTTTTATACTTCGCCCTCAAACGGTGAAGAGGCCTATCTCGACATAAAGGTCACTATACCAAACAGGATACAAGAACCGATCAAGGATATATCCGGTTCTGTCAGCGTTGTCACGCCGGATAGGATCGAAGAGGAGGATCCTATTGTCCCTACAGAGGTCTTAAGGGATACCCCTGGTCTTGATACAAAAGAGGCTGGGACTATGGGCGAGCAGATGTTCGTAAGGCTAAGAGGTACCGAGTCCTTCCATACCCTTGTTATGATAGACGGTATAAAGGTAAACTCGCCCTTTAGAGGCAATTTCGATCTTGGCGATTTCCTGATGGATGATGTTGCGCAGATAGAGATAATAAGGGGGTCGCAGTCGGCGCTGTATGGGTCGGAAGCTATAGGCGGCGCTATAGATATAAAGACAAAAAGTGGCAAAACAGGCAGGGAGTTATCGATAAAAAGCGAGATAGGGAACAATGAGACCTTGCGAGAGTCCCTCCAGATAAGAGGGAAGACAGATAGTAAAGACTATTCATTTTCCGCAGCCAGGATCGACACGCAAGGCAACCTTGAAAGGGACAGTTTTGGGGGGACGACATTTTCGGGACAGCTAGGATATAGCCCCACTATCGATTCGGATCTCAGGTTAACAGTCCGATATAACAAGAGCAGGAAGGAATTGGGGACCGACCTTCTGGCTTTATCCCCAACTCTTGTACAGGTGGTCCATGATGAGAATAACCTGGCAGACAGGGACCTTTTTCTTTCATCGTTAACCTTCGGCTTTAATCCCACTAAATGGCTGCAGGTTTCAGTGCGAGGATCGGTCTTTGATTCAGGCCTGGACAATGATAACCCTGCAGATGCTGGATCGGCAATCTCTAACATGTTTTTTGAGAAGACCGATACTACAAGGTTTTCAGGGGAGATCCAGACACACCTCCTGATATCAGACTATGATGTTATTACCATGGGTCTTCTCTTTGAAAGGGAGGGGGTAGAGTCAGACCTGGAAATGGGGGGTATGAGTTTTATGATAGATTCATCCAGGAATAACAGGGCATATTATCTCCAGAACCTCTTTAAAATAAAGGATCATTTTTCCCTTCAGGCTGGTGCAAGGTTAGATTCTTATTCTGACTTCGGATCTGTTATCAGCCCAAAGATATCAGCATCATATATGATTCCCCAGACAGATACAAAGATCAGGGGTAGTGCCGGCAGGGGTTTTAGGGCGCCATCAATCCTGGAACTTGATTTTCCTTTTTTCGGGAATCCAAATTTAGATCCTGAGAGGTCAACAAGCTATGAGGTTGGCATAGACCAATGGTTCTTTTTCAGGAGGCTGATGCTGAGCGCCACATATTTCTACATATTAATAGAGGATCTTATACAGATAAGCCCGACAGGGGTTGATAATGTCGGCGAGGCCACATCAAAGGGTGTTGAGCTTGAGGCCAGCATCAGGCCCTTTAATTCTCTTAAACTAAGTGGTAACTATACCTATCTTAAGACCGAAGATAGGGTTACAGGTGAGGAGCTCCCCTTCAGGCCAGGGAATAAATGGAATCTAAGCCTCTTATATGTTCCAATCCCGGCCCTTACCCTGAATATCGATCTGAATGTCGTATCAAGCCAGTCTATCAATGTAGATTTTATCGACCTAAATGGCAATCTGCTCTCCGGCAGTTCTTCAGGTTACAAAAGGGTTGATCTTGCTGCCTCATACGACCTCTTTAAGAAAATAGGGATTTTTAAAGACCTCCAATTCTTCTTTAAGGTCAATAACCTCTTTGATGCGGAGATCATGGAGGTCCCAGGTTTTCCTGCTGCCGGGATCAATCTACTTGGCGGAATAAAGGCCTACCTTTAGAGGACAAGATTTTGTCCTATGAGGACAATATCTTGTCCAATTACAGTAAATAGACTATTAAATCAAATAGATATATTGATAGGATTCATCGCTTATCCATAAGTATTTAACAACTAACTGACCTTCAGTTTTTTCCATCAGTCTTCGCATTTAATATAAGCCATTGACTCAATCAGGGATACCCTATAAAAAATATCAAGTAAATCAACTGAACAAGAAACCAAAGATGATGATTTCGTTAGCCTAATATATCGTCTTCTATGTCTGGTATGCTTGTTGCTCATTATAATGAGACATGAAGACGTCAAGATTCAATCTGGTGATACCAGCAGGAGGAGAGTTTCTAATCTACAATACCTTGACAGGTGCCCAGGTGATGGTGGACGAGAGGACCTTGGATATAATCCAGGGCTTGCCGGATACCAGTAGGGTTCCAGAAGGTGAGATCAGCCTATTTGATGAGATTAAGGGGCTCGGAATAGTCGTTGATGATGAGGTTGACGAGGGCCTTGAGCTTGAATACTGGTTTCAGCGGATCAAGTTCGACACATCACTTTTGAATATAACCCTGCTTACCACATATGCCTGCAATCTCGCCTGCACCTACTGTTATGAGGAGGGGGTCGGGTCAAAGGCGTCACTTGATCGTGATATGACAAAAGGGGTCATCGAATGGATTAAGAATAAGTTAGATAGGGTACGGCCAAGGGAACTTAGGATAAATTTCTTTGGCGGTGAGCCGCTCATGAATAAGACGGCCGTCAGGGATATAAGCAGGGAGCTTAAGACATATACCGGAAAGAAGGGTATAGAGCTTTCCTTATGGATAATAACTAATGGCGTACTTCTGGATAAGGATCTTGTCAGAGAACTTGTGCCAATGGGCCTCAAGAGGATAAAGGTGACACTGGATGGAAATAGAGAGCAGCATGACTCAAAGAGGAGATTTAAGAATGGGATGGGGACATTTGATATCATCATGGATAATCTAAAAGATATTGCCGGCCTTGTCCCGATATCGATCGGCGGAAACTATGATGATCAGACAAAGGGAACTATACCCTCCCTCCTCGATATAATTGTCGAATCTGGCCTAAAGGAGAATATCGCAGATCTAATATTTAAGCCTGTCTTTGCCCATCCTGGCGAGGCATCCTGTAATCCATGCTCCTTTTCAGATACCAGTCCAGAAGATATGCTCTGGATAAAGGACGAGATAGCCGCAAGGGGGCTCAAGACAAGGGAAGATATTGCGATCGGGCCATGCGATGCCATAAGGG
Organism: uncultured Nitrospirota bacterium; assembly: GCA_964481895.1. GTDB lineage: Bacteria > Nitrospirota > Nitrospiria > JACRHA01 > JACRHA01 > JACRHA01. Next base: position 7,168 of record CAYZUL010000018.1, read on the forward strand.
AGAATAGCTTTACCATCGATTCTCTTGGCAAGATATACAAGTGCCCGGGATTTGTTGGCAGAGAGGAATTTGTAATAGGTGATATCAATAAAGATCTTCTGTCCCACAAAAACACACAATTTATGACCACAGACCTGTGGCGGGAGTGCGGAGATTGCGCATATGTCCCGATCTGCGCCGGAGGGTGCAGGGTATCTGCCCATATCTTAACAGGCGATTTTAAGCAGAAGGTGTGCGAGAAGAGATACCTTGAAGGCATGGCAATTGGAATAATAAATAATAAGACTAGAGAGGAGGTGATGGCATGAAGATAAAGATTGTGAAGAAGGGGGAGGTTAGAAGTCAGACCTGGTGTTTCACGTTTGTAGGCTAAAATAGGGCCTTATAATAATATTTATCCCCCCTCTCCTGTTGACATGGAGGGGGGATATCCTTAATCTTGGAGGTATGATAAGGTTAAGGTCTTTTATTATCCCCTTCTTGATTCTTGCTCTCCTTAATTCTTACCTCTATTCCTGCACAGGACATATAGACCCTCCCTATGGTGACGGTCTATATGTCTCTGAGTTCCAGAAGCCGTCTATCATCAATCCGATCCTGACAACCGGCACCATCTCTGTGCTCCTCTCTGAGATCATCTTTGATGGCCTGATCAGGTTTGATGAGGATCTTGAGCCAAGGCCCCACCTTGCCTCCACATGGGAGGTCTTGGATGGCGGCCTAATATTGAGGTTTAATTTGAGAAGGGGTGTCTTCTTTCATGATGGGATAGAGCTGACAGCTGGAGATGTAAAATTCACCATTGATAAGATAAAAGACCCAAGATATAAAGGAGGATTTTTTTATGCATTCCAGGATGTAAAGGAGGTTGTTGCAAGGGATAGGTATACCATAGATATAATCCTTAAAAGGCCAAATACATCATTTATCAACAACCTTTATGTTGGTATCTTACCAAGGCATCTATTAGAAAAGGAGGATCTATTAAAGACCGATTTTAATTATCATCCCATAGGCACAGGACCATTTAAATTTGCAAGATGGTCAGTGGAAGAGATAATACTTGAGGCGAATAAAGGCTATTTCCTCGGGAGGCCCTATCTGGATAGGATTGCTGTAAAGGTCTATAAATCCCAGGAGGCCTCTTGGGCAGGACTGATGAAAGGGGAGACAGATTACTTCTCTTTTTTAACCCCTGAGAATTATAATATCCTAAAGGATATCCCCGATATTAAGACCTACTCCTATCTAAAACCGCTATATTATATGATTGCATTTAACCTAAAAAATGAGATCTTTAAAGACAAGATAGTTAGGCAGGCCCTAAATTATGCCATTGATAAGGAGAGGATTATAAAAGAGGTGTTAAAAGAAGAAGGGGTCGTCTCAAATGGGCCTATCTATCCTGGCTCATGGGCTTACGATAAAGAAATCTCCTCTTATCCCTATAACCCAAAAAGGGCCATTGAATTATTAAAGGCAGCCGGATGGATAGATCATGATGGGGATCATATTCTGGATAAGGGCGGAAAGAACTTTGAGTTCACCCTCTATATAAATGAAGGGGATAATTTAAAGGAGAGGGCTGCTCTGATAATCCAAGAGCAGTTACTCGACATAGGGATCAAGACGAGGGTAAAGGCATTTAAGGCCACCTTTTTATTAGATTTTCTTTTTCAAAAGAAATTTGATGCAATTTTCCAGGAAATACTTGCCGCACCTGATCCTGATATGAACTATAACTTCTGGCACTCTTCCCAGATCGAAAGCGGCTTCAATTGGTTCTCATATAAAAATCAGGAGATTGATAGGCTCCTTGATCAGGGGAGAGACACAGAAGATATTAAAGAGAGGAAGGCCATCTATTATAGATTCCAAAAGGAGATCCTTGATGACCCACCAGGGATATTCCTCTTCTGGTCCAACTATCTGGTGGGTGTGCATAAGAGATTCAAAGGTGTTAAGATTTCGGCTGCCGGGCCATTCAGCAATATAAGGGAGTGGTATGTACCAAAAGCAGAGCAAAAGCATAGGTAGATGATGAGGGTCTCTGTAAAGCTCATAATACTCCTGATCATCTCTTCGCTTATACCGATGTTGGTATTTGGGATCATCTCAATTACCACCTCGACGGAGGCGAATTATAGCGCTGTTACTGAGGGGAACCTTTCTACTGCAAGACGGGCCGCTGAACAGATAGACCAATATCTTGTAAATTCTACTTCTGTGTTAAAGGCCCTCTCAGAGAACATCTCAAAGACAGATCTTAAGCCATGGCAGATAGAGAGGATGTTTAAGAACTATCTCCTTGAGTTTGAGAGATTTAAGGAGATCTCCCTCTTTGATCTTGGTGGAAGAAGGATAGCTACCAGCAGGTTTGATGATCTGGAAAGCAATGGGCCTTCCGATGAGGTGAGGCTTAATGTGCTGGCCGGGGGAATCTATAGGTCTGAGGTCTTTATCTCGGAGGACCTTATGCCGGTTATGCTCCTCGGCCTCCCGATAAAGAGGCTAAATGAGATAGATGGGATCATGATCGCAAGGCTAAACTTAATAGCTATGTGGGACTTAGTTGACGGGATCAAGATAGGTAAGGATGGATATGCATATGTCGTCTCGAATGACGGGAGACTAATCGCCCATGGATCAGGCGATGCAAAACCTGATGTCTTAAGAAAGACAGATATGAGGGGCACAGTGGTCGTCCAGTCAGCCCTGGGGAATAAGGAGGGTTGGGGGACATATAAAGATAAAAAGGGTGTCGAGGTAGTGGGCGTCTCCATACCCATAAGATCGCTAGGCTGGGGTTTAATTATAGAGCAGCCGACAAGAGAGGCATTCATAACGGCCAAAAAATTGTCCGAAAAATTGACTGTATTGATATTTCTTGTCCTTTTTTTGATGGTTGTCATGGGATACCTTGGCGGCAAGTGGCAGATATTGGGGCCGATAAATGAACTTATCAGGGGAATAATTGCGATCTCAAAGGGTGACCTGAATGCCAAAGTAAGGATATCAACAGGCGATGAATTCCAGCAGCTAGGCAACTCATTTAACACAATGGCTGACCGCTTGCGCGACCTGGAGAAAGAGATAAGGTTGAATGAGAGATCGGTCTTCTTTGGAAAGATAGCAGCCGGCTTAGTCCATGACCTAAGGCATCCTGTGAGGAATATCGGTAATATGAGCAGGCTATTGACCAGGATGTTCGGTGACGAAGGCTACAGAGAGAAATTCAAGACGACCGTGGAGAGGGAGTTAGACACTATAAACAGGTTCCTTGATGACCTCCACAACCTGACCCATCCGGCGCCTCTGACCATGATAGAGATTGATCTTTGCCAATTTATAATGGAGGCGATTAAGCCCTTTGAGGAGGAGATGGAAAGGTCGGGGATTAAATTTATAACGGAGTTATTCATAAACACCAGGATATCAGCAGATCGCTTTGCCCTTGAGCGGATATTCAAAAATATCGTTACTAATTCAATAGACGCAATGCCAAAGGGCGGAGAATTGTCCATAAGGACAGAAACTTGTCCTAATAAGGTCATCTTGGAGGTCATTGATACAGGTGTAGGGATTGAAAAAGATCGCCTCCCCTTCTTATTTACAGATTACCAAACAACGAAGAAGAAAGGCCTTGGCCTTGGCCTCGCCATTACCAAGAGGCTTGTAGAGGAAATGGGCGGCAAAATCTCTGTAGAAAGTGCAAAAGGGCAAGGCTCAAGATTTATCCTTACCTTCCCACATGTCAAGGCATAGTAATTGCAATTTACCCTAGTAGCGCCCTCTACAACGCCCTTTCCTTGAGATTTGCAAGGCCCGAGCTCCCGCTTGGGCCTGTACTTCTTACTTCTGATGGCAGGAGAGACGTATGGAGGGCGCGCCTTTAAATTATCAGGGAAATATATGGTACGAGGGACCTTATATCAGAGGTGGTAAACATGGATGAAAAAGGTTATGAGATTAAATATTATAAATATACCAATTTTAATGGCCTTACGATATATAGCTCCGAGGTTGATTTTGGTAAAAATGACAAGGTAATCCTGGATGATAACTCCATTTATAGTCTTGAAAATAAATTAAGGCTGATTGTCCCTGCCGCTATCCTAACAAGGAATATGATAATCGAAACAACAGAAACCATAAAGACCATCTTATTAACTGCCGATAATGAAGTAGAGATAGGGGTTCTAAGTGACTCAACCACTTAATATATTGTTTTTAGAAGAATCAGATGCTGATGTCCAGTTGGTGCTGGACGAACTAAAGCGGCGCGGCTTTAGTCCTGTCTATGAAAAAGCTGAAACACTTGAGACAATGAAAATTGCACTGGAAAGGCAGGCCTGGGATGTTGATGTTATACTTACCGATTATTCCATGCCGAACTTCAATGCCCTTTCTGCGCTGAACCTATTAAAAGAGAAGGGGCTTGAAATACCATTTATTATAATCTCGAGTACAACCGGTGAGGAGACCGCTGTAGCGGCAATGAAGGCCGGCGCCAATGACTTCCTGCTAAAAGAAGATCTGGTCCGACTCGCCCCAGCCATTGAACGGGAGATGAAAGAGGCAGGTACCCGTCGTAGAAAAATGCACTCAGGGACGCAGATCAACTATCTTGCCTATTACGATCTCCTGACTGATCTTCCAAATCGCCTCATGCTCCATGACAGCATAGAGATGGCCATTTCAAAGACAAAGCACGCGAACGGATCGTTTGCCCTCTTGTTTATGGACATAGACCGTTTCAGGGAGATCAATGATACCCTTGGACACGACAACGGCGACCTGATTTTGCAACAGGTGGGCCTGCGTCTTAGGAAGGTCACAGAGCATACCGATACGGTCTCCCGTTTCGGCGGCGATGAATTTGTAGTTCTGCTTCCGGGTAAGGATGTTGAAGGGGCAACGGAGATTGCAAGGAAGATTATAAAGATATTTGAGGAGGCATTTTCTTTTGGGGAGCTCTTCCTTCATGTTAATGTCAGCATTGGAATCGCGCTTTTCCCCGGGCATGCTGAAGATACCCATAACCTGATTAGGGTGGCAGAGATAGCAATGTATGTAGCCAAGAGGTCAGAAAGCGGTTGGGCAATCTTTTCATCTCAGTATGATCAATATTCCCCGGGCAGCCTTACCTTAATAGGTGAGCTTCGAAATGCCATAGAATCCGGCCAGTTATTCCTGGTATATCAACCCAAGGTGGAACTGAAGACCAATCGGATAATAGGTGTTGAGGCCCTGGTCCGATGGCAGCATCCCAGATTAGGGGTTGTCCCCCCTGATCAGTTTATTTCCTCTGCCGAAAAGACAGGTATGATCAGACAGCTTACCATATGGGTATTAGGAGAGGTTTTAAAGCAGTCCAGGAGCTGGCATCAGGAAGGTATTGAAACCACAATTTCAGTAAACCTATCGGTCCGTAATCTTCAAGCTCCACGACTGACAGAGCAGATAGCAGGGCTTCTTTCTACCTGGGGTGTTGCTCCGGAAAGGCTAAGATTGGAAATCACCGAGGGTCTTATCATGTCTGATCCTGCCCGTGCCCTGGAGGTCCTTTCATCTTTACGCCAGGAGGGAATTAGATTTTCTATTGACGACTTCGGGACAGGTTATTCTTCCCTTGGCTATCTTAAGAGACTTCCCGTGGATGAGATTAAAATAGACAAATCATTTGTTATAAACATGGCGGAAGATGAAAACAGCGCCATAATAGTCCGTTCTGTGATTGAGCTGGCTCATAACCTCGGCCTTCAGGTGGTAGCGGAAGGCGTTGAGAATAAGGTGGTCATGGATAGGCTTACATCGTTAGAATGTGACTCAGCTCAGGGGTATTTCATAGGGAGGCCGAGCCCGGTAGATGGGCTTACACGAGTATTGATGGATACACCACCCCAGAATCGATACTCATATTCTTAAGATCGTGTCCTTCTCCTCTCCCCATCAGCCCTTTTCTGCCCCTTAAAGGATTCTTCGATTATTGAGACCGCCTCTTCCGGATCATCCACGAGCTGAAGTATCTTGATATCCTCCTTGTCGATTGTACCGTTCGAAAGCAGGTCTTTGGAGATCCAGTCGAGCATCCCTCCCCAGAACTTTGAACCATAGAGGATCAGGGGAAACCTCCTGATCTTTTTTGTCTGTATCAGCGTAAGCGCCTCGAATAGCTCATCGAGGGTGCCGAAGCCGCCGGGCATGATTACGTAGCCGCAGGAATATTTGACAAACATCATTTTTCTGCAAAAGAAATACCTAAATTCAAGGCTTATATCCTGGTACCTGTTCGGGGCCTGTTCCTCCGGCAATTCTATGTTTAGACCGATGGAAAGCCCTTTCCCTTTCTTTGCGCCCTTGTTTGCAGCCTCCATAAGGCCCGGCCCTCCGCCTGAGATTATCGAGAATCCTTTTATTGAGAGGAGCTCAGATATCTTCATAACGTCCTTATAATATCCGTTATTCTTTCCGATCCTGGATGAACCGAATATCGAGACCGCAGGGACTACCCTGTCCAGCTCCTTGAACCCCTCGGCAAGTTCGCTCATTATCCGGAAGATCCTCCAGATCTCACTCCCCCGCAACTCTTCCATATTAGAATCCCTCCCAAATTAGCCAGAATTATAGAATAGAATTAAAAGGGGCTATTGTCAATCTTAACCTGCCCCTTGTGACGCAGTTATTCTCGGATTATTTAATTATTGCCTAAAATTTAAAATATGTATATAATTTTGCTTATAAATAATTATGCTTACCGATTATCACGCAAAATATTTCGCACGCGCGCTTTTGCGCTTGTCTACTGATAGTTTTAGCTGGAAGGCATTGAATGACAAATAAAAAAGAACTTTCCGAAAGAGATATTTGCACGCAATTCATCTTGCCCGCTCTCGTAAAGGCCGGGTGGGACGTCTCAAAACAGGTCCGGGAAGAGGTTTATTTCACTGACGGGCGTATTTTTGTCAAAGGCAGCAAAACAGTGCGCGGCGAGAGAAAGCGCGCCGATTTTATTCTCTATCTTAAACCGAATATCCCGGTCGCTGTCATTGAAGCCAAGGATAATAATCATTCCGTAGGGGCTGGATTACAACAGGCATTAGGTTACGCGAAGATACTCGATATTCCGGTTGCCTTCAGTTCAAATGGCGATGGTTTTATTCAGCATGATCTTTCCGGACTATCTGTGGCCATTGAGAAAGATCTATCTTTAGATAACTTTCCCTCTCCGTCTGAGCTGTGGAATATGTATAAAAAGTATAAAAAGATTGAAACCCCTGAGCAGGAAGAGATTGCTTCTTTCGACTACTTTTTTGACGGCTCCGGGCGCGCGCCCCGTTATTATCAGCAGATAGCCATAAATAGAACAATTGAAGCAATAGCACGCGGAGAAAACAGATGCCTCCTTGTAATGGCTACCGGCACGGGTAAAACCTATACCGCTTTTCAGATAATATATCGGCTTTGGAAAAATGGCAGGAAGAAACGGATTCTTTTCCTGGCAGATCGCAATGTGCTTATCGATCAAACCAAGCGCAATGACTTTAAACATTTTAAAGACCGCATGACGGTCATCAAAAAGAAAAAGATCGACAAGGCGTTTGAAATTTACCTTGCCCTCTATCAGGGGTTAACAAACTACAATGAAGATAAGGATGCCTACAAAGAATTCAGCCGGGATTTCTTTGATCTTGTGGTTGTTGATGAATGCCATCGCGGAAGCGCGGCCGCTGATAGCGCATGGAGGGCGATACTCGATTATTTTAGTTCCGCGACTCATATAGGTCTTACTGCAACACCGAGAGAGACAAAAGAAATCTCCAATATCGAATATTTCGGCGAGCCTATTTATACCTACACACTTAAGCAGGGCATAGAGGACGGATTTCTGGCCCCCTATAAAGTTATTCGTGTTGGACTCAATACCGACCTTGAAGGCTGGCGGCCGGAGGCAGGCAAAAAAGATAAGGACGGCAATGAGGTTGAAGATCGGATTTATAACACTAAGGATTTTGACAAGAACCTTGTGATTGATGAACGGACAAAGGTTGTTGCCAAAAAGGTATCGGAGTATTTGAGGAAGACCAACCGATTCGACAAAACAATAGTTTTTTGTGTGGACATTGAACATGCCGAGCGCATGAGACAGGCACTGGCTATTGAGAACACGGACCTGGTCATTGAGAACTACAAGTATATTATGCGAATAACCGGCGATGATGACGACGGCAAGCGAGAAGTGGATAATTTCATAAATCCTGAGGAACGATATCCTGTTATTGTGACCACGTCGAAACTGATGACGACCGGCGTCGATGCACAGACCTGCAAATTGATTGTGCTTGATACAAATATCAAATCTATGACCGAGTTTAAACAGATTATAGGGCGCGGGACCCGCATTAACGAAGAATACGACAAAACCTTTTTCGCCATTATGGACTTTCGTAATGTAACAGATCTTTTTGCTGATCCGGCTTTTGATGGAAATCCGGTCATGATCAAGCATGTCAAGGGAGAAGAGGAGTTAACCGACCAGGACATTAACCCAGAAGAAGGTCAGGATATTATTGATCCGGAAACCGGCCGGCCTGTTGACTTTGAGCAAAAAGAAACAAAGGAATATTCGATTCAGCCGGAGATTATCGAAGGCGGTTCAATTTCATCCGAACCAAAACCAAAGATTTATGTGGCAGGCGTGGAAGTTTCGGTGTTAAACGAGCGGGTTCAGCATCTGGATGCAAACGGTAAACTCATTACCGAGACATTAAAAGATTACACAAAGAAGAGCATCCTGCAGGAGTATAGATCCCTTGATGATTTTCTCGCCCGATGGAATGGCGCCCACAAAAAGAAAGCTGTTATTGATGAATTGGAATCCCATGGGGTTATTGTGGAGAATCTCATGGCAGAGGTAAAAAAGGATCTGGATGTCTTTGATCTCATTTGCCATATCGCATGGGATATGCCTGCGCTCACTCGCAGAGAGCGTGCTGAAAAAGTAAAGAAACGCAATTACTTCATTAAATATGGCGAAAAAGCCCGCATCGTTATCAATGCCCTGTTGGATAAATATGCCAGCGAAGGCATTGAGAATATCGAAGATCTCTCGGTCTTAAGAATCGAGCCTTTTAATCAAATTGGAACCCCCGTGGAAATCGTTCAGATCTTTGGAGGTCGGGATCAATATCTTCATGCTATTGAGGAATTGGAAAATGAGCTTTATGCCGTGGCGTAAGGAGAGTTAATGAAAAATATCGGGAATATTATAAAGACATTACAGAACATCATGCGCAAAGACCCCGGTGTTTCCGGCGATGCTCAACGCATCGAGCAATTAGGCTGGATGATCAGCCTCAAGATTTTGGATGATAAGGATAAAGAGCTTGAGGTTCTAAGCGATAAATACGTATCTGTTATGCCGAAGGATTTACAGTGGCGCAATTGGGCGGCTGATGACGAGGGAATGACTGGGGACGAGCTTAAAAACTTTGTTGACGGCGCTTTGATTCCAAAGCTTAAAAATCTCGATGTGAGTTCCGGCAACAAACGCGCGCTCATTATTCGTGAAATATTTGACGGTACCAATAACTACATGAAAAACGGGACAATCCTCCGGCAGGTTCTTAACGAACTAAATCAGATTGACTTTAACAGGGCCGAAGACCGGCATGTCTTCGGTGATATTTACGAGACGATCTTGCGTGATCTTCAGAGTGCGGGAAATTATGGAGAATTCTATACCCCGCGGGCATTGACAGAATTCATCACGGAAATGATCAATCCTCGCTTAGGCGAAAAGGTATTAGATCCTGCCTGCGGAACCGGAGGTTTTTTAACCAGCGCCATAGAAAATATCCGCAAACAAGATGTGAAAGGCGTTGAAGATCTCAAGACTCTGGAAAAGACCATCCATGGCATGGAGTTTAAACCGCTTCCCTTTATGCTTTGTGTTACCAATCTGATCCTGCACGATATTGAAGTACCTAATATGGATTATACCGACAGCTTAAATCGTGAATATACCGCCATAGGCCAGAAGGATCGCGTTGATGTAATACTGGCCAATCCTCCCTTTGGCGCATCTGTGACGGATGGCGTTGAAACCAATTTCCCGCAGAATTTTCGCACCACAGAAAGCGCAGATCTTTTCCTGATGCTGATGGTGCGGTATCTGAAAGACGATGGCCGTGCCGGGATCGTTTTGCCTGACGGATCGCTTACCGGAGATGGTGTCAAACAGCGCATACGCCAACACCTGTTGGAAAACTGTAACCTCCACACGATAGTCCGCCTGCCTAATTCTGTTTTTCAGCCCTATGCCAGTGTAGCCACAAACCTGCTTTTCTTTGAAAAATCTAATCCTACCAAGGAAATCTGGTATTGGGAACATAAACTTCCTGAAGGCGTTAAGGCATACAGCAAAACGAAACCTATTCAGAAAAGCGAGTTTGACGGCCTCAAAAAGTGGTGGAAGAAACGCAAAGAAAATGAGCAGGCATGGAAGGTGCCCATAGATACGATCGCGTCAAACGGCTATAACCTCGATATTAAAAATCCACATACACCTGAAGAGAAACATGCACATACAAGCGCGGAATTGGTAGCAATGCTCCACGATTCATTCCGCAAGAGCGATGAGCTTCTTGAAAAGTTAAAAAAGGAGCTGGCTAATGGAAAATAAGTCTGAGTTGATAATCTATCAGACCGAAGACGGGCAGACAAAGATTCAGGTAAAAATGGAAGATGAGACCGTCTGGCTTACGCAAGATCAGATGGCAGAACTCTTTGCTAAAGGCCGGTCAACCATTACCGAACATATACAGAATGTTTTCAAAGAAGGCGAACTTGATGAAAAAGCAGTCTGTCGGGAATTCCGACGAACTGGCTCAGACGGTAAAGAATATGTTGTAAAGCATTATAACCTTGATGTGATTATTTCGGTCGGATACCGGGTTAAGTCGCTACGCGGAACACAATTTCGTATTTGGGCCACGCAACGGCTGAAAGAATATATTATTAAAGGTTTTGCTCTGGATGATGAACGATTAAAGCAAGGTGGTGAAAGGGCGCGATACTTTCAGGAACTTTTACAGCGCATTCGCGATATTCGCAGTAGTGAGCGAAACTTTTATCAGAAAGTAACAGATATTTATGCTACCAGCATTGATTATAGAAAAGACGACAAACTGACCACGGAATTTTTTGCTACTGTGCAAAACAAGATGCACTATGCAGTTCATGGGCACACCGCGGCTGAGATTATCGTCAAGCGGGCAGACAGCACAAAGCCTCTTATGGGTCTGACCAATTTCAAAGGCAATTACATCACTGCGCATGATATAAAGATCGCTAAAAACTACCTTACCGAAGATGAATTGAAACAGCTCAACCTCATTGTGTCCTTATACCTTGATTTTGCAGAATTGCAGGCCACCAACGGCAGGCTGATGAAGATGGCGGACTGGTCGGAAAAGCTTGATCAGTTCATCCATCTGAGTGAGCGGGGGATACTGACTCATGCGGGAACCGTAAGTGCGGACGATGCCGCGAAAAAAGCAGAACAAGAATTCGACAAGTACAGAAAAGAGCAGGATAAAAATTACATTTCTGATTTTGACAAAGCGGTGAAGATGATCGAAGCAAAAGGAAAGAAGCTCCCGAAGAAAAAGGGGCAGAAGAATGGGTGAGTGGAAGCCGGTTAAAATTGGAGATGCATTGAAAGAGGTATCGCGTAAAGAAAAATTGAATCCCAACATGAAATACCGACTCCTTGGGGTAAGGTGGTATGGGAAAGGGGTTTTTCAAAGGGAAGAAAAATTCGGCAAAGAAATAAAGGCAACCAAACAGCGCCGTTGCCTTGAGCGGATATATTAGGCATCTAAGAAGATAGAATATGAATAACGACATAGGTAAACAGAATAAAAATAGAAAAGTAAATATAGAAATTAGCTCCCTCTTGGGAAAAGTTCGTTCGTTGGTCATCTCCGCCCGGAATGCCGCGGCAAGAAATATCAATACTATTCAGGTGATTGCAAATTTTGGCATTGGCCGGTTGATCGTTGAATATGAACAGACAGGTAAAAAACGGGCTGCGTACGGACAAAAGGTTTTGAATGAACTTTCTGCGCGCTTGACCAAAGAATTCGGCAGAGGATTTTCCGAGGATAACCTTTCCAATATGCGCAAATTCTATATGGTCTATCGCGAACAAAAGCAGATTTCCGAGACAGTGTCTGGGAAATTACTTCTAAAGGTAAAAAGCCAGACAGTGTCTGACCAATCACAGATTTCCGAAACAGTGTCTCGGAAATTAGCAACTCCAGAAGATGTGCAGGCAATATACTCACAATTTACATTAAGCTGGTCTCATTATGTTTTCTTGATGAGCGTTGACAACCAGGCAGAGAGAGATTTCTATGAGATTGAGGCCAAAGAACAAAACTGGTCTTTGCGAGAACTCAAGAGGCAATTTGATTCTGGCATATATGAAAGGCTGGCTCTAAGCCGTGATAAGAAAGGGATAAAGAAGCTTTCTAAAAAAGGGCAGATTGTGGCAAAGCCGGATGATTTAATAAAAAACCCTTATGTGCTTGAGTTTTTGGGGCTCGATGAAAAGTCGCAATATTCCGAAACGGACTTAGAAAGCGCCATTATAGACAAAATTGAGCATTTTCTTCTGGAGCTTGGTAAGGGGTTCCTTTTTGAGGCACGGCAGAAGCGGTTTACCTTTGATGAAGAACATTTTTATGTGGATCTTGTCTTTTATAACCGGCTTCTGCGCTGTTATGTGCTTATTGATTTAAAGATCGGCAAATTGACCCATCAGAACATGGGCCAGATGCAAATGTATGTTAATTATTTTGACCGCTATGTGAAACGGCCGGATGAAAATTCTACCATAGGGATTATTCTCTGTCGTAAAAAGAACGATGCGCTGGTAGAAATCACCTTGCCTAAACAGGTCAACATTTTTGCCTCGCAGTATCAGCTCTACTTACCGTCGAAAGAAGAACTGAAACAAAAGCTCATGGAATGGAGCGGGGAAGAAATGGCAAGGAATACTGCAAAACGCCTATCCGGAAAAAAGGGGCGGAAAAATGGGTGAGTTGCGGAGGGTAAAAATCAGTCAGTTTCTGAAAGAACGGGAAGGCAGATATGACCCAGGTGATGAAGCTGTCCTGGGTTTGAAAAGGTTGAATAAGATCGACTTTTCCGGCGAAATTCACCTTTCTGATAAAGGTTCAAAGACAGATATGATCATTGTCGAACCCGGAGATCTTGTTATTTCCGGGATAAATGTTTCAAAGGGGGCGCTTGCTGTTTATCATGGAGAAGAACCGATTACAGCGACTATTCATTACTCGTCCTATGTCTTTGATGAAAGGCAAATAGATATAGATTATTTTAAGCGATTTGTCAGGAGTCAATCTTTTGTACAAGCACTTAAAGATCAAGTCAAAGGCGGTATAAAAACAGAAATAAAACCTAAACATTTTCTGCCTCTTGAAATTTATTTGCCGGATATTGAGTCTCAAAAAGAGGTCGTTTCATTTTTCAAAAGAATTGAAAATGAAATGGGTGATTTAAGCGGAGAGATAACTCACCAACAATCTTTTCTTAAACAACTTCGCCAGCGAATATTGCAGGAGGCCATTGAAGGAAAACTGACGGCCAAATGGCGGGATAAACATCCTGATCTTATCAGCGGAGAAAATCACGCCTCAAAATTGCTTGAGAAAATTAAAGCCGAAAAAGAGCGCCTAATCAAAGAAGGAAAAATCAAGAAAGATAAGCCTCTTGCTCCAATCGCAGAAGCAGAAAAGCCATTTGATTTGTCTGAGGGGTGGGCGTGGTGTAGGTTGGGAGAGGTTATCCTTCATTTACCACGAAATGGCTATTCACCTAAAGAAGCGGCCCACGAAACTTCGATAAAAAGTCTTAAACTAGGCGCTACAACTTATGGAAAATTTAATCCAAGAGAATTTAAATATATAGCTGATGAAATTCCAGAGGATTCAGTTTTTTGGTTAGAGCCGGAAGACATTTTAATACAAAGAAGCAATTCTTTAGATTATGTTGGAGTAAGTGCTATTTATACAGGTAAACTAAAAGAATTTATTTATCCTGATTTAATGATGAAAATAAAAATAATGCGACCATTAGCTGTTAATTTAATCTATAATTTTTTATCTTCTCCATTGATTAGGGATTATTTTAGATCGCGAGCTAAAGGATCACAGCAAACAATGCCCAAAATAAATCAGGGGGTTGTTATTAATGCATCTCTTCCGATCCCGCCAATCGATGAACAAGTTGCTATCGTAGAACGGGTAGAAAACCTCATGGGAATGATCGATAAATTAGAAAAACAAGTATCTGAACGCAAGGATCAGGCAGAAATGCTGATGCAGTCGGTTTTGAGAGAGGTGTTTGCAGGGTAGTAAATAGAAGGAGTATAAAAAAGTATAATGTCATTTAGACCGGATCAACCAATACAGTCAGGCAAAAAGAATGCGCCGGGAATACTATTTTCTTTCAATAATCAGTTACCGCGCTGATGCAAAGGTACTTTGGATGAAAGGATAATATATGGCAAGAATATATGAGCTTAAAATTAATAATTTTCGAGGGATAAAAACCTTTTCGCAGAAGGTCAACAAGAATTTCATTTGCTTATTAGGTCGTGGTGATTCTGGTAAGACAACTATATTAGAAGCAATTTCATTTGTTTTATCACCGAGCTGGAATCTTTCTTTTTACGATAGTGATTTTTACAACGGGAGTGTAGACAATTCCATGGAAATAGAAGCTTCATTACTCGACCTTCCTGAAAAATTGATAAAAGATGATAAATACGGGCTTTACATCAGAGGGCTTGATAGCAACGGTGACATACAAGATAAATTACAGGATGATCACAAAAAAGTTTTGACTATAAGGTTGGAGGTTCAAAAAGATTTAGAACCTCAGTGGTATGTTGTAAATAACAGACAAGAACCTTTACGAATATCTGCGCCCGATCGTGCAAAATTAAATGTATTTATGGTGTCGGATTACGTCGATCGACATTTTTCTTGGAGCAGAGGGAATCCTTTATACTCTATTTTGAAAGAGAATCAACCTTCCAGTGATGAAAAAAGCGATGTTGTTATGGAGGCTTTGCGTGAGGCAAAAGAGAAAATAGATCAGGCTAGTTTTGGTCAGTTTAATGACGTAACCGAGCGTGTTAAAAAAGTTTCGTCAAATTACGGAATCGATTTATCAGGAGCAAAAACTACCATTGATTTTAAAGATGTATCTATTAAAGATGGCAGGGTTTGCCTTCATGATGGGGATGTCCCTTTAAGATTAAAAGGTAAAGGGTCTAAAAGGTTAATTTCAATAGCGATACAAACGATTCTTGCTCAGTATGGCGGGATTATATTGATAGATGAAGTTGAGCAGGGATTGGAACCTGATAGGGTCAAACATCTGATCAGAACATTGAAAAAAGATAATAAGGGGCAAATATTTATAACTACCCATTCAAGTGAAGCAGTAACAGAATTAGAGGCTGAAGATCTAGTAATTGCTAATAATAAAGACGGCGATGTTACGATTTTAGCTCCTGGTCAAAACTTTCAAGATATTATTAGGGCTTGTCCCGAAGCAGGATACGCCAAGAAGGTTATAGTATGCGAGGGCAAGACGGAAATAGGTATTTGCAGGGCATTGGATACGTATCGTAAAATTAACAATAAAGAATATATGTCATTTAAAGATTGTGTTTATGTTTTTGGTGGCGGACATAGTTTTGCAGCGCGGGCAATGAAATTAAAAAAATTGGACTTAACGGTTTGTATTTTTTGTGACTCGGATGATAGCAAACTAGAACCAACCAAAGAGGACTTGAAAAATTCAGATGTAAAAATATTCGACTGTGATAATAACAACGCTATTGAGCAACGGGTGTTTCAAGACTTACCTTGGGATGGGGTGAAGGAGCTAATTGATTATGTGATAAAAAATAAAGGTATAGAAGAACGGCAATTAGAAGAATCAATTAAATCAAAATATATAGGCACTTTTCCTCCTGATTTTAGAAATACAGATACGTTTGAAATAAGGCAAGCGATAGGAAATGCTTCGCTTATTAAGGATAATGAATGGTTTAAAAGAATTGATCATGGTGAATTTTTAGGTTCGATTATTTTTAATTATTTTGGAGAAATGGAAGATAAAAAAATAAAGAAACAATTAGAAGATCTTTCAAATTGGATAGATACGTAATGGATTATGCAGAATTTGTTTCTAAACCAAAAAGTATGGTTGTTGCTCCGGCTGGTTATGGGAAAACCCATGCTATTGCTGATTGTTTAAAATATACAGAGGGAAAACAGCTTATTTTAACCCATACGCATGCGGGTGTGGCTTCTTTAAAAGAAAAAATACAAGGACAAGGTATAGGATATAATCAATATCACGTTGAGACGATTGACAGTTTTGCTCAGAAATATGTTAATGCGTTTTATTGTGGCAACGATATTCCAGAACAAGATGATGGCAAAGCTTATTATCCCTTTATCATAAAGAAAGCAAAGGATCTATTTGAAATAACTCCTATAAGAGATGTTGTTAAAGCTACATATTCGGGATTGTTTGTTGATGAGTATCAAGATTGCACAATTGCGCAACATGATCTTATTAAAGCACTGGGATGTATATTGCCAACTCGTGTTTTAGGTGACCATCTTCAAGGAATATTTGGGTTTAATGGAGAGGTATTGGTTGATTTTGATAAAGATCTTAATGATTTTGAAAAATTTCCTGAGTTATCCGAGCCATGGCGTTGGAAAGATAAGAATCATGATTTAGGCAAAAGTTTGAAGGGAATAAGAGAGCAATTAGAGAGAAGAATAAACATAGACTTGAATTTGTGGGCGGCGCATATCGAAATAATCCAGACAGAAGAAAGCGACAAACATGCACGTGGATCAGATTATAATAAAAAAATATGGGATTTAACTAGTGAAGATAATATTTTAATTATACATCCAGATAGTAGTAATTTAAATGTAAGGAAAGATTTTGCAAGTAGATTTAATAATGTATTTTATTTGATCGAAGCTATAGATAGTAAAGATTTTTATGGGTTTTCCCATGAATTTGATAATATGGACTCAAATAATATCTATAGCATAATTTATAATTTAATTCCAAACCTTTTTAATGGGACTACAAGTAGAAATAAGTGGTTTAATCAGAATGGAATCAAAAGAAAAACTTCTAAAAGTGATAGAAATATCATAGAACCAATACGAAAAGACATAGAAGGGATAAAGCGAAAAACTTCTTTATCGATAATTTCAAAAATACTAAAACAAATAAAAAATCTGCCTGATATGAAATGCTATCGAAATGAGCTTTTTTCTGATTTGTGTAGGGCTCTTGAACAAGGGGAACATAAAGGCATATCAGTTTATGAAGCAATGAAAGAAATAAGAAATATTAAGAGGCGAATGGGACGAAAAGTTAGTGGAAGATGTATCGGGACTACTTTGCTTACCAAAGGGTTAGAGTTTGATACAGTTGCTGTTTTAGATGCGCACAACTTCAAATGTCCAAAAAATTTTTATGTTGCAATAACAAGGGCTTGTAGAAGATTGATAATTTTTACAAACAACAATATTCTTTCGCCCTACGAGACATGAGAATATTTGACGAAATGAGGGACATCAACCATTTAAAGAGGAATATGCATGTAACAGCAGATAACAGTCCACTCCACCAGTCTGCGTGCGGGCACGCACAGGCAGAGTGGACGGCGTGAAATGCTGACGCTGATTTATGTTGGTAAAAGAAGTATTGACGGTATTATGGCAATAAGAAGAAATGATACAAAGAGGAAGGCCGCCTAAATGTTTTTTTGCACCCATATTGACAAGCGCTCCTCATTTACTTTGTGTCCGATATAATAACATTTACGGGACACAAACTGTGTTGTGTATGGTATATGAGACGGAACGCGTAAAAAGCCTGAAGTAAGATTAAGGTTAATGTTTAAGATTGTGCATGCGGTTTAAAAGGGCAACTAATTGTAGGCGAATACGGAGGACATATGTCCTGTCGCCAAAAAGCGTCAGGTAAAATAAGGGACATTAAGGGACACGATTAAGGGACATATGGGACATTGTTAAGGGACATCAACCATTAAAAGAGGAAAATCTGATAAAATACAGCATAAAGAAAGGAGAGGGTATAATGGGAACGATTAACAATGAACTTGCTGCAAAGATTAAATCCTTACCTGATATCGAAAAAATTGAGTTGGTAGATTCTATCCTGATGCAGTTAGACAGGCCTGACCCTGAAATTGACCGCATCTGGGCTGAAGAGGCACGCAAACGTTGGCAGGCGTACAAAATGGATAAAGTAGAGACGGTGCCTTACGATAAGGTTATGGACAAGTATCGTACCAAATGAAAGTTCGATTCTTAAAACCGGCACAATCTGAGCTTGACGACGCCTTTGCATGGTACGATTCTCAATCGAGCGGTCCGGAAACTCAATTTTTAGATAATATTGACCGGACAATCAGAAGGATTGCAGCATATCCCCTCTCACGTGTCGAAATCGAACAGGATTTACGTCAATTGACTCTGAGTGACGATGGTGTATACAATATGGTCCAGGCTATCTGGAGGATAATATATGAAATTTATAAGCATACGTGACTTGCGGGGCAAGTCGGCCCAGGTCTGGAAAGTGCTCTCCGATGAAAGGGAGATGGTTGTCACCAGCAACGGACGGCCTATAGCTATCCTTGCCTCAATAAACGAATCGAATCTTGAGGAGTCGCTTACAGCATTCCGGCAGGTCCGTGCAATCGAGGCGGTATCAGCCCTTCAACGCCGATCCTCTGAACAGGAAACTGATAAAATCAGTATGGATGAAATCGACGCCGAAATCAGGGCGGTCCGTAAAAAACGCTCAAGATGAACATAGTTCTTGATACCAACGTCCTTGTTGCCGGTCTTCTGTCACCTTTTGGCCCATGCGCGGAGATCGTACGAATGGTTTCATCAGGTGAACTTGTTCTCTTTCTTGACGCCCGTATCTTAGCTGAATATAGGGAAGTCCTGCTCCGGCCTAAGTTTAAATTTGACAAAGAGATGGTTGACACTGCCCTTGACTATATTGAGCATTCTGGGCTCACGGCAGCTTCGTCACCTCTTCTTAGGTCTCTGCAAGATCCTGATGATGAACCCTTTCTGGAGGTTGCCATTGCCGGAAAGGCGACATGTCTTGTTACGGGAAATCAGGCTCATTTTCCCGTCAAGTTTTGTCAAGGGGTTAAGGTTTTTTCTCCAAGCGAGTTTATAGGTTTTTATAAGAAAAAACGAAGACAGTAATGCCTAATAAAAAACCATAAAAGCAATGATATCCAATTACACTCAGGGCAATACTGGACTTATTCAATTTTAACACATGCATATGTATTCAAGGGCGTTGGTTCTCTTGACAGGCAATGGAATATTTAAGTAGTATTACCTAATGTCTTATGAGGTAACTGTTAGATCCGGGTGGTTTTCCCAGGAAGAATTTAATGAATATTGCAGCTCTAGTTTTGTAGATCCGATAGCAAGACTGCTCCTTACATCAGATGGCTCTGTGACTTCAAATCTCAGGGCGCTCTTTCTAATGCCCATAGAACTTGAGGTAAGGGACCAGGGCGAAACTGAGGCCGGCAGGGATCTTGCGGATTACCTTGAGATAGACCCGTCTGAGAAGGTTATAAATCGAAGTGTATGGCTTAAGACAAAGGAGAAGAGATTGGTTTATGCCTCCTCCTGTCTCCCTGCCTCCAGGATCGATGCAAGGTTATACAGGGAATTGAAGGAAAAGAGGAGGCCGATTGGTATCTTGCTTGGTGAGTATAACATACCAGTATATAAAGACCTGTTGGCGATAGGGAAGGTAGAGGCAAAAGGGGTTGCAACTGATCTTGGGCTGGACAAAGAGACCCTTTTCTGGGCGAGACACTACCGCCTCAACATGGATGGCGGGGCAAGGATATCGATTACAGAGGTCTTTTCACCTTTAGTATTCGATTCGTCAATAGACAATTCGTCCGGTAGAATGATACATGGAGTCTAGGATGGGCGGGAAGATCCTTGCTGTATCGGATCTCATAAGACTACCTAAGCAGTATGGCACCATGCTCCTCCTTATGCCTACCCTCTGGTCGCTATTTGCAGCAGGAAACGGATCTCCGCCGGTCAGGCTTGTGATAATCTTTATAGCCGGGTCTTTTCTTATGAGGAGCGCCGGCTGCGCCATTAATGATATTGCAGACAGAGATATAGACAGGTTTGTTGAGAGGACAAAGGAGAGGCCGTTGGCATCGGGGAGACTAAAGACAAAGGAGGCGATGATAATATTTGGCATACTTATTATTTCCTCATTCCTCCTGGTCATGATGCTAAACCCCCTTACTATACTCTTAAGTCCTTTTGCGATACTGCTTGCCGTTATATACCCATACACAAAAAGGTATATCCATACCCCTCAGGCCATACTGGGAATTGCCTTCGGATGGGGGGCAGTAATGGCCTGGACAGCAGTGCGAAACTCCGTAGGGCTGCCGCCGTTTGTTATACTTGCGGCAAATATCTTCTGGGCTACCTCCTATGACACGATCTATGCCGTCATGGACAGAGAGGACGACATGAGGGTTGGCGTGAAATCGACTGCCATCCTCTTTGGTTCCAATACGTGGATTGCACTCGCCGTCCTGTTTATCCTTTTCCTATTAACGCTGATGATCCTTGGTCTTATACAGAGACTTGGGGCCCTGTTCTTTGCCTCCCTTATTATCGCGGCCATCCCTCTTGTCCGCCAGGTGATTGCGATCAGGGAGGGGGTAGGCAGGGAGAAGGCCTTCTCCCTCTTCAAGGCACATGCCTGGATCGGCGCCATTATTCTTGCTGGGATTATACTTGACACCAATTTCGGATATAGAGGATAGTATGCCATACGCAGACCTCAGAGATTATTTAGATGCCCTTGAGAAGGAAGGGGAACTCGTCCGGGTCAAGGCCGAGGTTGATCCGAATCTTGAGATTACAGAGATCCTGAACAGGCTTCTAAAGCAGGGCGGCCCCGCCGTGATCTTCGAGAATGTAAAGGGACACAGTATCCCTGTAGTGGCAAACCTATACGGTACCTTAAAGAGGGTAACTATGGGACTTGAGACCGATGAGGAGGGACTGCAAGAGATCGGAAATTTCCTGGCCTATCTGCAACATCCCGACCCCCCTTCAGGTCTTATGGAGGCGATTAAAAAGATCCCCTTCTTTGCCAAGGTGATGAGCTTAAGACCAAAGACCGTCAATAGCGGCCCATGCCAGGAGGTAGTAATGGAGGGTACGGATGTCGACCTTGGCTCCCTGCCTATACTTAAATGCTGGCCTGAGGATGTAGCGCCCCTTATAACATGGCCGCTTGTCATCACAAGACCTCCTGATGGAGGACCGTATAATGTCGGTGTCTACAGGATGCAGGTGTTAGGCAAGGATAAGGCAATCTTAAGATGGCTTAGCCAGAGGGGTGGCGCAAAGCACTATAGGGCATGGATGAGGGAGGGGAGACCGATGCCTGTTGCAGTGGCTATAGGGAATGAGCCGGCAACTACGATTGCTGCTGTCACGCCATTGCCGGAAGGGATATCAGAGTTTCAGTTTGCCTGCCTTTTAAGGAAGAAGTCTATTGAGCTTGTGCGTTGCAGGACTATAGACCTTGAGGTGCCGGCAACGAGCGAGATAGTCCTTGAAGGTGAGGTGATGCCAGGTAGGCTTGCATCTGAGGGCCCTTTCGGTGATCACACAGGCTATTACAATCCTGAAGAACCTCATCCGATCTTCAATATAAAGTGCATTACCCACAGGAAGAACCCCCTTTACCTGACCACCATTACAGGCAGGCCTCCTAGAGAAGACGCCATAATAGGTATAGCGCTCAACAATATATTTGTTCCAATGCTGAGAAAGAATTTTCCTGAGGTGGTCGATTTCCATCTCCCTATGGAGGCGATCTCATACAGGATTGCGGTGGTCTCGATAGATAAGGATTATCCGGGCCAGGCAAAGAGGGTGATGATGGGCCTCTGGGGGTTCTTGCCCCAGTTCCTCTATGTAAAATACATTATTGTTGTGGATCGTGATATAAATGTAAAGGCTTGGGATGATGTGATATGGGCGCTTGCCACAAATGTCGACCCGGGACGGGATGTTACCATAATAGAGAATACACCGATAGACCATCTGGATTTTGCATCGCCGCTTCCCGGCCTTGGCTCCAAGATGGGCATAGATGCAACCTCAAAGATATATCCTGAGGCATCAAGGAAATGGGGCAGAAAGATCGTTATGACGAGGGAGATAGTTGACAAGGTAGATGCAAGATGGGAAGAGTACGGCATGAGGAGATGAATAGGCCCATTTTGCTCATAATATTCCTGGTGGTTATATCCACCTGCTCCTTCTCAAAAGGGGATGAAATCAGGGAGGAGAGGGGAGCAGATCGCGAAAAGGACGGCGTCTGTATCAGGTGCCATACCCGGATCCCTGCCCAAAAGATCATGATGAAGGAGGATAAGAGGTGCATTGAGTGCCACGGGCCAGAGGATATTGATGAAATAAATATGTTACAAGGAAACACAAGGAATAATGAATATAATCCACCCATCCCCCCTTTGTTAAAGGGGGGCGAGGGGGGATTTTCAGGAGAAAAGATGCAGTTAACCTCAGGGGGAAGAGTCATGCCTGCCTCCATGGAAGAGGCTGGACATAACGACGATATGGTGCTCATCCCTGTGGGAGAATTCATCATGGGGAATAATGGGAGGAGCAGGGCAGAGGGGGAGGGCGACCTTGACGAGAGGCCTTCCCGGAAGGTACATCTTGACGCCTTCTATATAGACCGGTATGAGGTAACCAACGCCGGCTATAAGAGGTTTGTGGATGCCACAGGACACAGGATGCCGGTAAAATGGAAAGATGGGACCTATCCCCCAGACAAAGGGGATCACCCGGTAGTATATGTCTCCTGGACCGACGCGTACTCATATTGTCGATGGGTGGGAAAGAGGCTCCCATCTGAGGAGGAGTGGGAGAAGGCCGCAAGGGGGACAGACGGGAGGCACTTTCCCTGGGGTAATGAGTTTGACCCTATGAAGGCCAATACACCCCAGTACTGGTTGAATATTCGAAAGGCGGGGGGCACCATGCCCGTAGGTTCCTTTAAGGAAGGGAGGAGCCCTTATGGGCTATATGATATGTCCGGAAATGTATATGAATGGACGGAAAACTGGTATAAACCTTATCCGGGCAACAGGTCCCCTAATGTCCATTATGGTGAGAAGAATAAGGTCATGAGGGGAGGCTCCTGGTATGACTGCCTTTCATACGGGTGCGGGCTCTCCTCTCCGGCATATAACAGGACCAGGTTTACCCCGGAGATAAGGAACAACAACACAGGTTTCAGGTGCGCAAAGGATCAATGAAGAACATGCTGATAACCCGCGGATTATTAATCCTTATATTAATTACGACATACAGTTGCGGATCGAAAGGCGGTACGCCGGAAGGGATGGTGCTTGTCCCTGCAGGAGATTTTATCATGGGGACTGATGAGACCGATCCCGAGGATAAGGCAGCAGAGTATGGGATAATGAAGCCCTGGCTTGTTGATGAGGGCCCTGCCCACAAGGTCTCTCTGGATGCCTACTATATCAATAAATATGAGGTGTCAAATCTTGAATATAAGAAATTTATAGATGCAACAGGACACAGACCGCCTCTATACTGGCAGGATGGCCGCTATCCGGAAGGGGACGACAAACTCCCTGCTGTTATGGTTGCCTGGGATGATGCGGACAGCTATTGCCGCTGGACGGGAAAGAGGCTTCCGACCGAGGCTGAATGGGAAAAAGCTGCAAGGGGTACCGATGGCAGACGTTTCCCCTGGGGTAATGAATTCGATAACACAAAGGCCAATGTCGGTGCAACAAAGAGCGGGCCGGTGCTGGTCAGCGATTTTGAGTCAGGCAAGAGTCCATACGGCGCCTACCAGATGATCGGGAATGTCTGGGAATGGACATCAGACTGGTATAAGCCCTATCCTGGAAATAAATATAGCACTGATCAGTACGGGGAGAAATTCAGGGTGCTGAGGGGGAACTCCTTTGCGAATGTAGGCCACTTCGCCCAGGAAATACACAAAGAAGTGGTGGCCCGGCACTCCACCACCACCTTCAGACTCTTCTTCAGACAGGACGGCTCTGTGGGTGATATAGGTTTTCGGTGCGCCAAATCCCTGAAAGGGTAGAGAGGGACCAGTTATGAATAAACGGGCTGAGATCTGCTCGCCTGCGGGTAATCCGGCTTCGCTTATCGCCGCTGCGGACTCAGGTGCAGATGCTATATACCTAGGCTTTAATGATGCAAGCAACCTCCGTAATTTCCCCGGATTGAACTTTACATCAAAGGAGATGAAAGAGGGGATAGATTACGTCCGCAAAAGGGGGAAGAAGGTCTATCTGACAATAAATTCCTATCCCCAGCAGAAGGAGCTTGAGACATGTTTTAAGGCTATAGATAATGCAGTATTGCTTAGGGCCGATGCTGTTATACTGTCAGACCTTGCACTCCTCTCCTACACCAAGGAAAAACACCCGGACATGGAAATCCACCTTTCTGTGCAGGCCTCTGCATCAAACCACCTCTCAATAGAATTTTATAAGGAACATTTTGGGGTTAAGAGGGTGATCCTCCCAAGGGTGCTCTCCCTTTTTGAGATAAGGGAGCTAAAGCGCAAGACAGATGTTGAAATAGAGATATTTGTCTTTGGGCTCCTCTGCATAAACTGCGAGGGGCAATGTTTTTTGTCCTCCTATCTCACAGGAGAATCGATAAATACCTATGGCGCCTGTTCCCCTCCCAGGTTTGTAAGGTTTGAAGAGGGTGAAGCCGGTTTTTTTGTCAGATCTAACGGCGTCCTCCTGAACTGCTATAATGAGGCAGAGGCTGCCTCTTACCCGACCCCCTGTAAGGGACGTTATAAGAATAACAGCACCGGCGAGATAGGCTACATGATGCAGGAGCCGGAATCCTTAAATCTCCTTGAAATACTGCCGCAGGTCCTCTCAGCAGGGGTGGATGCCTTGAAGATTGAGGGGAGACAAAGGAGTAAGGCCTACGTTAAAGACATTACGGCCATTTTCAGGACCCTGGTGGACAGATATTATGAGGGTGACAGAGGGGTAACAGGTCAGGATGTTAAGGAGATAGAGAAGAGGACAGGTAAATTTCTTGAGGGACTTAGATCCAGCAAGGGTTGCTACCTAGGGAAATAGATGAAGATTTCGCTTGGGCCTATCCCGTACCTATGGGTACCGGAGACTCAGCTTAAGTTCTACAGAGAGATTGCAAAAAGCCCCATAGAGGATATATTTTTGGGTGAGGTGGTATGCAGCCGGAGGAGCGGACTCCACAAAACCGTACTCTCTGAGATCGTAAACCTCCTTGAAGGTTCCGGCAAGAAGGTCTATCTCTCATCGCTCGGTCTTGTTACCAATGACATTGAGCTTGAGGCCCAGAGGGAGATAATCAAGTCAGGCTGCACGATCGAGGCGAACGATTTTTCAATAGTTAAGCTCTGCCATGAATTAAGAAAGGATTTTATAATCGGGCCTTATATTTCTGTTTATAACAGGCCCTCCCTGGAATTCTTAAGAGGTCTCGGCGCAAAGAGGGTAGTCCTGCTTCCGGAGATCGCCCTCGGCAGTCTGTCCCATATGATTAAAGACATAGGAATAGAATCTGAGATCCTGGCCTTCGGCAAACCACACCTTGCCTTTTCATGGAGATGCTATACAGCCAGGATGCACAATCTGACAAAAGAGGCCTGCCAACAGGTCTGCTCCAAGTACCCGGGGGGATGTACAGTCTCAACCATTGACAGCAGGCCGATATATTCAATCAATGGGACAGAGATTATGGGTGCAATGAATATCTCGCTCCTTGAGCAGCTTGACATTATAAAGGAGGCAGGCATCACCCATATAAGGATTACCCCTCAGGAGGAGGGAACATGCGATATAGCTTCCGTATTCAGCAGGGTAATTGAAGGCAGGATTGAGAAGAAGGAGGCCCTGGAGTCATTAAAGAAACTTACTGGATCTGATTTTTCAAATGGATGGTTCTTCGGTGAGGCAGGTTGGAGGTATATAGTTGAAGGGGTTCCGGCGAGCGTGGAGGGGGCGACGCAAGCCCCTTAAAAAGATGGGAAGTTCTCCAGCGAACTACGTGAGCGTTGAGGGGGAGGCTCCATCCGGCTTGGCCGGTGGAGGGGGCGACGCAAGCCCCTATAAATAGATCAATGCTAAGGCTCTTTCTTAAGATTATCCCTATTCCGTTGCAGCTTATCAGCTTGAGGCTTCTGGTTGTCCGCAGTATCAACAATAACCGACAGACGAAAAACATACTTAAACACCTTGAAGGAAAGGAGATATCCGTCCGGCTGACGGATATTGGAAGGTGTTATTGCCTTTCAGTAAGAGAGGGGCTCCTCCGGATAAATTCACATAAGATCTATCCAGCGAGCAAGGCGAGCGTTGAGGGGGAGGCTCCATCCGGCTTTGCCGGTGGAGGGGGCGACGCAAGCCCCTTAGAGAGAAACAAGCCTGACGTGTCAATCAATGGAGATACAGCAACCTTCTCCGGCCTCTTCATGGGCAGGCTTGACCCCGACTCGGTCTTTTTTAACCGTACCATGAAGGTGGATGGAGACGTAGGTGTCCTCGTCCTCTTTAAGAACCTCTTTGAGTCGATCAGGTAAAGGCAGTGAGGCTCAGCCTTCCTTAGGTTTTACATGACACCTTGTGCAGTTTGATATCGGGAAAGCAATCCTTCCATGGCATCTCCCGCAGAACTCCCCATTCACGATCTTCACCATAGAGATCGGGTTTGAGCCCTTCTTCATGATAAAGATATTCGGGTGGCAGTTTGCACAGTCGAGCCAAAATGTATGAGGGAAGTGCGGGAATATGACATTAGGCATTGCCCCAACAGCAGGGATCTCAACATCAAATGGGAATGGCGGTACCTCAGGGGCGTTAGGATCAAGTGAACCCCTTGGCTTTATAAGATTATCCTTAAAGGACTTAACAAAGTCTATTGCATCTACTGCATCTCTTGGAAGGTCCTTCATAACTACTTCGGGATCCCTATTCTGTTTTGCATATGGGGGCCCCGGTGTCGGTATCTTTGTTGGGTCCTCGTATTCCTCACCAACAGGCGGTGGCGCCGATGCTGCTGCCACCTGGGTGGGCGGGACCGGAGCAGGTATCATGGCCGGCGAAGAACCGGTCTGCGGTGTCGGGGCTGATTGCTGTATCTGTGCACAGGCGTAAAGGATTCCAAAAGATATAAACAATATCCATATATAGACCCTATATCTTTTAAACATACCCATTAAATACCTCCATAAATATTAGGTCATCTTGGAAAGGGGAGTAATGTCCCTGTGACCATACCGGGTATGCCCCGATGGCACCTGGCACACTCAACAGGCTTCCAGGCAGTGGTTCCATTATGACACTTGCCACAGAACTGCCCGTCAATAATCTTTTTCATGTCGATGTCATTGGAGCCTGACCTCATCTCGAATATAGCCGGATGACATACCTTGCATTTAAACTCCAGTCTGTGTATCCAGTGTGGGAAGATAACAGGCGGCATCCCTCGTTTCTCTGCCTTGCTGTTTAAGACCATATCTGCATAAAATCCTGACACCTTGTCGCCCATCAGGAACCAGACAGAGATGCTAAATGTAATTAAGAATAGAGAATATATAATAAACTTCTTCATAACCCTCCCTTGTTAATAGGGGCCCGGATAAATCTAATTATATCTCCAGAATTGCTTGAGGGATATTGGTAACATATATCAAGATATTTGTCAACGGGAAATTTTGCGCTGTTTCGTGTGTTGTTAATAGGTTTTATCATTAAAAAAAGACATTTGATTTTATTTTTTAGTTTAACAGTAAGGTGAATTTGGGGTATCATTAGCCGATAAACATCTTTTAGTATCTTAAAAAGAGGGGTTTTTATGGAAAAGAGGCTTATTGTTGCCCTTGATGTAGGTTCGGAAAAGGCTGCCCTTAACCTTGTAGACCAATTCAAAGATGACGCCTGCCTTTTTAAGGTAGGATACCAACTTTTCATGGAAGAGGGGCCGAAGGTGGTGAAGGAGATAAGGAAAAGGGGGGTAGGGGTATTTCTTGATCTAAAATATCATGATATCCCGAATACTGTCTCAGAGGCCGCTGTCAGGGCCATGAGGTTAGGGGTCTCCTTTTTTAACGTCCATGCCTTAGGCGGCGCTGAGATGATGAGGCGCTGTGTTGAGGCCTGCAGAGAGGTATCAATCATAGAAGATATACCTGTTCCTAAGATCCTTGGGGTAACTATACTTACGCACCTGGATCAGGGGATGATCGAATCTGAGATCGGACTGACAGGGCCGCTTGAGGATAATACTATCCGTCTGATCAGGCTTTCTTTGGATGCAGGGTTGGACGGGATTGTATCTTCTCCGGAGGAGATTAAGGGGATAAGGAAGAGATTTGGTCAGAGGCCGATAATAATTACGCCTGGGGTGAGGCCTTCGTGGTCATCCTGGCCAGCCGGGGCCGGCAGGGATGACCAGAGGCGAATAAAAACCCCTTTTGAGGCTATAAGGGATGGCGCCGATTATATTGTGGTCGGAAGGCCCATATTAAGATCAGATGATCCGGTTAAGGCCGTGCAGATGATCATAAATGAGATAGAGAAGGGCATCGCGGAGAGGCAGGGATGAAGGGGATCTTTGGTGTAGAAGACTTCTTAAAGGGGGACAAGCCCCAGCCGGTCTATAAGGTAATAGAAAATAGAGGGATCGATCCCCTTTCTGCATTTGAATCTATCGAGAGAGGGCCCTATTCGTTTCTTCTTGAGAGCATTAAGGGGAGCAGGAAGACAGGGAGATATTCATTTTTAGGAACCGACCCCTATCTGATATTTAAGAGCAAGGGAATGCTGATTGAGATCGAAAGGAATGGTTCAAGATCTGTAAGGTTCGGAAATCCGATAACTACCCTAAAGGGGATATTTGAAGATTTCCATCTACCCAGGATTGACGGTCTTCCGCCATTCTTCGGCGGGGCAGTCGGATTCTTTAGTTATGAATTAGTCCATTTCTTTGAAACCCTTCCGAAGGGGAATATTGATGACCTGGATATCCCCGACATCTTTCTGATATTTTCCGATACTGTCATAGCCTTTGATCATCTTGACAATACAATTATGATTATGTTCACGCCCCAGAAGGAGAGATTTTTGAGCGTGGAAAGGAAGAGATACTTAAATGAGGCAATAGACAAGATAGGGACTACAGAGGGACGGCTTTTGTCTTCCGGGACCGGAATCCGACCAGCCTTGGCAACTATCAGGAGAACAGGACCGATGCCCCCGGTCCCGAACCTGACAAAGACCGGATATATGGAGATGGTAAAAAGATGCAAGGCATATATAGCAGCAGGGGATATCTTTCAGGCCAACCTGTCCCAGCGGTTCTCCATAGATGTTGAATCAATAGAACCTATCGAGATCTACAGGACGTTGAGAAAGATAAATCCTTCCCCCTTTGCGGCATATCTTGTTATGGATGATCTAAGGATCGTAAGTTCGTCCCCCGAGAGGCTTGTAAGTCTGGAAGGGAGGAGGGTTGAGACAAGGCCCATTGCAGGAACCAGACCAAGGGGTAAGGACACCCCTGAAGACATGATCTTAAGGGAGGAGTTGATAACAGATGAGAAGGAGAGGGCTGAACATATAATGCTGATAGACCTTGAAAGAAACGACATCGGGAGGGTCTGTAAGTACGGAAGTGTCAAGGTAGATGAACTGATGGCTGTAGAATATTACTCCCATGTTATCCATATTGTATCGAATATAGTAGGTGAGCTTCAGGACAATAAGGATTATCTGGATCTGATAAGGGCTGTTTTCCCTGGCGGGACTATCACAGGCGTCCCGAAGGTCAGGTGCATGGAGATTATAGATGAATTAGAACCTCTGGTCAGGGGTCCGTATACAGGATCGGCAGGCTATATCAGTCTTGCAGGCGATATGGACCTTAATATCATCATAAGGAGCTTCATAATAAAAAACTCTAAGGCCTATCTTCAGATAGGTGCAGGCATCGTTGCAGATTCTGATCCAGAGAGGGAGTATTATGAGACGATATATAAGTCCAGGGCCCTCATAAAGACCATTGAGGCAATATCGGAATCGGAATGTATATCTACCTGAACAACAGTTTTGTCCCCAAAGAGGAGGCAAAGGTCTCGGTCTTTGATCATGGCCTGATGTATGGAGATGGTATCTTCGAGACGTTGAGGTCATATAATGGGACTGTTTTTAGGATAGATTCACACATTGACAGGCTATTTGGCTCTGCTGATATGATAAGGCTTGCCATCCCCAAAGGAAAAGATGAGTTAAAAGAGGTCATTTACCAGTCTTTAAAGATCAATAGATTAAAAGAGGCCTACATACGCATTAGCATTACAAGGGGGGAGGGGGAAATAGGGCTTGACCCTGATCTTTGCAAGGAGCCGACCTTTATCGTGATATCCAAACCCCTTACCCCATTTCAGGAAGAAATATATAGAAGTGGCGTAATGATCGTTATCTCGGCAGTCAGAAGGATGCCTCCCGACGCACTGGATCCGGCAATTAAATCACTTAATTTCCTCAATAATATCATGGCCAGAATTAGCGCAAAAGATAAAAATGCCTTTGATGCCCTGATGTTAAATGCACAGGGTTATGTCACCGAGACCACCACAGCCAATATTTTTATAGTAAAAAAAGGTCTGATCATAACCCCTCCGCTTAGCTCCGGAATACTAAAGGGTATTACCAGATCTGCCATAATCCTTATCTCCAGGGCCATAGGGATTGATCTATTAGAGCAGGATATCCTTCCATCTGATCTATACAAGGCCGATGAGACATTCCTTACAAACACATCTTTAGAGATAATGCCTGTCGTGGGGATAGATGGGAACCTGATCGGTGACGGGAGGCCCGGGGAGATAACAAGGCGTCTGCTTGGGGAATACAGGTCCCTTGTTTCTCAAGAAACCGGCTATAACTACCGATAAGTCCGATAGAAGGAGTGAGTTTCTTGACGCTTTGGGGTATAGATGCTATCTTTTAGGATATAAGGACTTATAAAACTCATGCAAAAGGCATCCTGGACCATTATACATATTCATATCTTGCTTCTCCTTTTAATCTCCTCTTATTCCCATGCCCAGATATATCAGTATCAGGATAAGGAGGGGACGATACACTTTACCAATGTCCCAACAGACAAGAGATTTAGGCTGATGGATAAAAAGGATGAGCCCGGGTCAAAAAAAGCAAAAAGGAAGGAAA
This sequence comes from uncultured Nitrospirota bacterium, assembly GCA_964481895.1. Classification (GTDB taxonomy): domain Bacteria; phylum Nitrospirota; class Nitrospiria; order JACRHA01; family JACRHA01; genus JACRHA01. The sequence goes on from CAYZUL010000018.1 coordinate 38,699, forward strand.
AGATCCAGCCCCAAACCTTATATAGGGCAATTAATAGCTCATCCAAAACACATAGGATAGACCCGAATCTTGTAAGGGCAGTTATAAAGGCTGAATCCGACTTTGATCCCATGGCTATCTCACCTGCCGGCGCTGTCGGTCTTATGCAGCTTATGCCGAAGACTGCAGAGCAGCTTAACGTTTTCGACCCCTTTAATCCTGAAGAAAATATCGAGGCAGGTGTAAGGTATCTAAGCTATTTGCTGGACTCATTTGATGGGGATCTCAGGATGTCGCTTGCGGCATACAATGCCGGGGAGAACCGTGTGAGGAGACATAAAAGTATCCCCCCTTTTGAAGAGACTCACGATTATATCAAAAAAGTTTTAGGGTATTACAGGGATTTTGGCGGAATCAGAAAGAATGGTGTTTACAGGGTAGCCTTGAAAAAAGGAGACATCATCTATACCAATAGACCTGAGGATTACACAGGATATCAGGGGCTCCTCCCTGAGAGATAACCTCCCCCTTTTTTAAACCTAAATGACGATCCCACCTCTCACACTTATCAGGGAAATCTGATCTGTAGTGTGCCCCGATACTCCCCTCCCTAGTGAGCGCTGGGATGGTGATGAGTTGCGCTATTGTAATCATATTTTTTAGTTCAAGGTCAGCCCTGGATGTCTGTCTCCTTTTATTTAAAAGGGCACAGAACTCTTTGATGGAGACAAGGGCCTCATTCAGCCCACCTTTTGATCTTACTATGCCTGCCTTATCCCACATTAATCGCCTGACGGAATTTACCATCTTGTTGCTGTCATCCCCGGATTCCTTGTGTCCTTCTCCGTAATCTGACAGAAGATCACGGGCAAGACTATCCTGTTTCCCCTTTACAGCCGCCTTTTTGACTGATGCCTTTACAGCCTCTTCACCGGCCCTTGAGCCGAAGACAAGACCCTCGAGAAGGGAGTTGCTTGCAAGCCTGTTTGCCCCATGCACACCTGTGCATGCCGCCTCTCCGGCGGCATAGAGACCCCTGATATTTGTGGCGCCGTTTATGTCGGTCTTTATCCCGCCCATAATAAAATGGGCAGCCGGCGATACCGGGATCATCTCTTCTGTTATATCCAGGTCATACTGGAGGCACGTTGCATATATCTTTGGAAACCTTCCCCTGATAAAGACAGGGTCAAGGGATGTCAGATCAAGATATACATGTCTTGAACCTGTTGACTGCATCTCAAGCCATATGGCCCTTGCAACCATATCCCTGGGGGCCATCTCCGCATCAGGATTGTAACGGGAGAGGAAGGCCTCCTTTTTAATATTCTTTATGATAGCCCCCTCCCCACGCATCGCCTCAGAAAGGAGGAAGGGTGGCGCTCCCGGCAGAAAAAGCGATGTTGGGTGGAACTGGATAAACTCCATATCCTCAAGTTCGGCACCGGCACGGAAGGCCATGGCTATACCATCTCCTGTGACAACGGGAGGATTGGTCGTCCTTGAATATACCCTCCCTATACCTCCTGTGGCTATAATGGTCGCCCTTGTCTTTATTAGATATATTTCACCTTTGGGCTCATCCATTACAATGGCGCCCATGCAACCACTATTATCTATCAGGAGGTCTATAGTGAAATGATGTTCAAATATCGATATTTCAGGAGAGGAACTTACCCTTCTAAGGAGTGTCTTTACGATCTCTTCGCCTGTGGCATCACCCTTTGCCCTGAGTATCCTTTCCCTGCTGTGCGCGGCCTCCCTTGCAAAGGCAAACCTTCCTCCCTCCTTATCAAATTCTGCACCCCACGAGATCAGGTTCCGGATCCGGTCCGGCCCCTCCTCCACCATCACCTTAACTGCCTCCTCGCGGCAGAGGCCCCTTCCTGCAGCAAGGGTGTCTTCAAGGTGGAACCCTATGCTGTCCTCTTCGCTGATGGCCACAGCAATCCCGCCCTGGGCAAATTCTGAACTCCCTTCCATGGCCCTTCCCTTGTTCAGGACTACTACCCTCCCTGCCCCGGAAAGTGCAATGGCAGCAGACAGGCCGGCTACACCGGAGCCTATTACCAGAAAATCGCTGGAGATCGATTTGATACGCCTTTTCGCCAATCCCCCTGTTATCCTCCCCTCTCTTTAGCAACAGGCTCTCTTGAGAGGGATATACCGAAAGGGCTATCTCCATCTATAGCTGAAAGCTTTATCTTTTTTTCGCCTTTGATCTTCAGTGAGGCATTCCCGGTCTCCCTGTATTTTCCCTTGTCAGACCTTTGTTCCCATTCCCCATCCCAGTGAAGCTTCACCATAGAAACATCTTTATCCATAATGATTTCATCGATACGGAACCGGAGGTGAATTTTGTCATAATTCGCAAAGTCGGTTTCAAGGCCCTTTTTAAGGTTATTGGATAAATCTTCTGCTTGAGGGTCTATTGTCGCAAGGAATGCCTGTAGGTCCTTCTCTTCGTATTTCTCTCTTATCCTGTCTATCGTGGAGTAGAGCTCTTTTATCCTTACAAGATCGTCGTCTGAGGTCTTTACATCCTTTTTTGAGCAGGCCAAGGCGATGATTGATAGAAGCATTAACAAAAGGAGAATTCTTGTGCGCCAAAGTCTGAACATCGAAATTAATTATATAGGCAATAGTTTATTTGGTCAAATTGAAGAGATTTATGGAGTTATTCAATTGAAGAAATAAAGTGTATGGATTCACCCTACCGGGGGGGATTTCTGGGGGGTATTGGTTCTCAGGATGCTTTCTGCTTGAAAGACCGGTCAGATTTCGATAGAATTGCCCCATGCCACGCTAAGCAAGATTGGGTATCCCCGGTGCCTTCCATCACATCAAGGCTCCTCACCTGGTATGCCCAGTACTACAACCGCCGCCACAAGCGCACCAGCCACCTTTTCGAGAACCGCTACAAATCGATCCTTTGCGACGAGGAAAACTACCTTCTTGCCCTTGTCCGCTACATCCACTTAAATTCCATCAGGGCTAAGATCGTCCAGACTATGGAACAATTAGACCGTTATCCTTGGAGCGGCCACCGGGCCTTTATCGGAGCAGGGAAGAGCGTGGACTCTCCGGATCGGACGCATCTTAGTCGGAAAAATAATCATCCTGAGAACCAACGTCCCCCAATGCCCCTTAATAATTTATTCCCCTAACGATAACAATATTTCAATGTATTGTTTTATCGCCCCAAATCTCTTTCAATCGTTTATCACGACCACAATTCCAGCGATACACGTTGTAGCGAATTGGGTAATTCTTATAGAAATCTTGATGATAACTTTCGCTGTCTTTGATGGGATAAAAGATTGATGCATTTAATATTGGCGTAACAACTTTTTTGTTGGGAAATTGCTCTTCAACTTTCCTTTTAGATTGTTCAGCAAGCCTCTTCTCTGTTTCGTTTGCTACGAAAATAGCACTTAAATAACTCGTGCCTTTATCACAAAATTGTCCTTTATCGTCAAATGGATCGATGTTAACCCAGTAGTAGTCTAGCAACTCTTTGTAACTAACCTTATTCGGATCATATGTTATTTCAACTGCTTCAAAGTGACCTTCATGGTTGCCGTCATAGGTCGGATTGTTGATAGTTCCGCCAGTAAACCCTGAGATCACATCGGTTACACCCTGAAGTTTTTCGAAATCTGACTCCATACACCAGAAACATCCACCAGCCAATATAGTTTTCTCTGCCTTAACATTTGACGCATAGAACAGGAAGAATGTTAATAGCATCAATATTAATTTAATTTTCATAATACATCTCCCTTCAAAGTAAAAGAACCAGTACTCTATTACTAAATCCTTTTAACTTATTAGTCACTCCTAATTGCAATTTGTAACCTGCTAACTTTTACACACTCCCCCGGTATTGCCTGATGTTTGGACAAACAATATAATTACCGCCTATCTTGTTGACGGCCATGTAATCGGCGTTCCTATTACTTAAATTAATTGTCATGAACCACCGCATCCCCCTGTGCCAATTCGGGTAGAAAATTCCCAGGAGTATACATCCTTCAATGCGCCGCCTGCTGCGTCGTCCAGATCTTTCCCTATCACCACCTTGTAGTTTGTAGCTGGAGATAAATCATTATCAGGGATAAAGTATGCTTTTTTTGTTAGTACGTCATATTTCACCTTTCCCTGAATGGCAATATCTTCGGGTCCTTCCAACTTGTAAAGATGGATCATGTCGGCATTTAATGACAAAGGGTTCATCCCTTCCGATATGGTAACGCTTATTGAAGAATTAATATCCACCCCACCGGTATTTCCCTCCGGACTTGTCGCTATTATCTCTGGCGGCTTGTTATTCATCAAAGATCCAGCAAGTAATGGATTAAAGGCCCCGGGAAATAGAACCAGGTGTAACCATAATGCAACTACCGGATAAATCATTCTCATAATAAACCTCCATAAAAATGCCTTGCTGGATTTATTATACCATAATGTATCAGGACACCCTTGTTGTTAAACCTTAACAAGTCTCTCTCAGAGGAAAGTGATAAGATTACTATAATTAAGGCAATAGATAAGAATAAATAGGGGTAAGAATAGAGATTGAGTATGATAGAAAAGCAGATGCCCTCTATATAAGAATTCAAGAAAAAGAGGTATTTCGGACGAAAGAATTAGAAGAGGGAATTAATCAGATATAGATGATGACCCATTATAGTGAAGTAGCAATTCCAGAGATGAACTTAAAACTACCTAGTCATCAAATACATCCTGACAGTTATTTCCCCTTTAGTCTTGCACTTGAGACGCTATGGACCCGATCAATGCGGGCCTAACCGGAGTGCGTTTCTAACCAGTCGTTCAAGAAGGATGCGATGAAAAAGGCGGCCGCATCTCTCAACTCTTTGTTAAGCCCACATAATAAATATTGACAAAAGGCAGACAATGTCGTAAATATATACTATGAAGGTTTTTCGATGGGATAATGAAAAGAATGAATGGTTGAAGAAAAACAGAGGAGTTAGCTTTGAACAGGTTCTTATCTTGATGGAACGGGAAGAGGTGCTCGAAACAATCGAACACCCAAATCAAAATAAATATCCGGGGCAAAAAATCGCAATAGTCAGGATTGATGATTATGCCTATCTCGTTCCTTATGTGCAAGAAAGCGATGATATATTTTTAAAAACCATAATACCCAGTAGAAAAGCTACAAATAAATATGTGAGGTAAGAAAAATGAAGAAGACTATTTTAGATGATGAAGAAAAAGATATTTTAGGGTCATATGAACGTGGAGAATGGAGACCCGTTAAGAATCCAAAGCAGGAAATAAAAAAACTTCGTGAATATGCAAGGAATACACTCCAAAAAGACAAGAGAATAAACATACGCATGTCATCAAAGGATTTAGATCAAGTGCAGGTTATTGCTGCTCAAGAGGGCATTCCTTATCAAACACTGATATCCAGCATCATTCACAAATATGTATCAGGTTATTTAGTGGAGAAAAAGAGGGCTTAACAATTACACGGGACAGGCAATAGTCCGCCCGCAGACAACTAAAGAACCAAAGGGCCGGTTCTCTTTAATTTTCCTCCAGCCACTTTACGCCCCATTTGCTTTATCTTTTCAGAAATCTTATAGGTCTTCGTCATTTCTTTAACGAAATCCTTGCCGCCGTTCATTATCCGTCTGTCCATCTCCCCTTTCATTGCCTCTTTTTCTTTAATCATACCTCTTACAAATGCTCTATATCTCCTCTTTCGCTCCCCTTTGTCTTCAAACAGATCCTGACGATTGTTCCCTCGTGCCAGCACATGATAGATATACTCTTTGGGAGTTACTCTTGCATGTCCTAGGCATACCTTAAGTATTCGATTGCGATTGCCACCTTCCCTTGTCAATTAACGAGAACCGTTCCCTTTACCCTAAGTGTTAGATCTCCTTTGCCTGAGAAAAATCATCGCCTACGACCTCTACGTTTATCTTATTGATCTTTTCCTGCACAGACTTAAGAAGGTTCAGGAAGACGCGCTGATCTTCTGCGTCGGTGAGTACAAAGCGGACAAAAGCTCCCATAGCCGCTAGAACGACCAGCGGTATGAAGACGTATTGGTTCACGTGGGTTTCGCAATTGTGATCTCGCGGGCGCAGTTCGCCATCCTCGCCTTCTTCAAGGTAATGCAGCCTTAGGCTGGGCCACGTTCCGTGGACGTGGTGCGAACCCATCTTTTGTCCCACCAGATATAGCAGTCGGTCGTGGTAGATACCGTCGATCATTGAAGCTAGATCCGGGCATTTTTTGCTGGTCGCAATTTCCGCGGCCGACATCCCGGATGAAGTTATATGGTTCTCTATCGAGGAGAGCATTCTTTTCTCGATTGCGAGAACGTCGCCTTCACGCGCCTCAATGTTAGCGTTGATTTTGTCCCTAAATTCCAACTCTGTCTTTAGGCCGTCCGCGATCAATCGTTGGAACTTGTCTGGAACCGGCGATTCAGCCAGCCATACTACTTTTACAGCCGATTCAAAGATGCACCGGTCAATAATGGCCGTGGTTTCGCCAAAAACGCCTTCGTGAGAGAGTGCAACGTTTGCGAGCATGAGACGCGAGCAACGATTCAGTAACCCAATGAGTAAGTAATACTCTTGCGCCAGCACGTTGCGCAGTGCGGCTGATTCATGTTTGATGCTTGCGAAGAAGTTGCAGAGTGCTCCAGTGAACTTGTACCACTCAAAAAGAATGGGGCAGAAGTCACCGGTCTTACGGCATTTCTCCAGTTGCTCGACGGAGATCTGCGGCGGTCTTGGAACTGCTTCCGCGTCTGGGTGTTCATCCATAGGAGATTCAACGCTCGGCATCGGCGGCGGCGCGAAGTGCCGTCTGTTGCATGCCGTTGTTAGCCATCGTCACTCGGGACGACCCAAGAGATCTGAAATGCTCCATTCGCACTTGGGGTCCCCCTGCTGCCCTGTAACAGCAAAGGAAAAGGACTCCGTTGTAAGAGGAGGGATTTCTTGGTCGACGCGGAATTCTCGTGTCCACCTTTCGGAACCGTCAGCCTCCATGCATTTCACCTTTATAACGAATCTCCTTATTACCCATTCGGTACCGTTGTACAGCTTCCCATCAAATGTATCTCTGTACGTTGAGAACGCCGCGTTTCCAGTGACCTTTGCCCACTCTTGAACAGGCAGCCGCTGAGTCAGGGATTCATTGATCAGCTTCTCTTGTTCAGGGTCGATCTGCTCTGTCTTTACACCACCACTAATCATCCAGGTTCTCCCTGTCTTCCTGTCGATTTCATAGGCGACAACAGGGGCGCCGGTATTGATGATTGTGTAGCGATTTGCCTCCAAATAGAACCAGTATCCAATGAGCCCACCAAGGATAAGGGATATTGTTGTAATGACGACAGCCTTCTGAGTATTCATGAGCCTTCCCTTGATGGCCAGTTATTAGACAGTTACAGTATGAAACTGTAACAAAATGCTCATAACCAGTCAAGAAAAAATAAAGCTTGATTGTCCTCCCTGCAAAACCTCTCCCAGTTCTTCTATATTCCTTTTGCCTTTCCTATCATCGTTACCGCATTCGGTGGACAAAGCAACCCACCCTCACCCCGACCCTCTCCATGAGGTAGAGGGATAAAAGAATCGCAAAGGCCGAGGGAAAATACAGCGCTATTGTATCCTGTAATTTTCTTTGATGCCATCCTTATCAAGTCTCTTTTCTATCACGCTGGACGACACTTGGAAGGCTTTCCCCAAATGTGCTGTGATCAGCTCCCACGCGAAGTCCCAATTTTGCTCCAGGGACACACCCTCGCCTCTGATTT
>CAYZUL010000019.1:0-46371 GCA_964481895.1 uncultured Nitrospirota bacterium
TATTCTCTAAGGCTTTCCAGACAGTCAGTGAAATTTCGGGCAACATTTAAGTATATTTCTTCAAGCGACATGAACGGGCGAAGCCTCATCATCGCGTAACGCAGCCATAACATGTAGCCCACGAACGAGTATTTATGGTATATCATCACCTTGAATTCTCCCTCCCGCTTGAGTACACGTAAGATTTCTTTTGCTGACTTTGGGGTATTCGGGCTATGGTGAATGACGCCCCAAGAATAGACTAGGTCGAATGTCTCATCAGCAAACGCCAAATTTTCCGCGTCGCCTACGGCAATTTGCGATTGTAGCTCCATAACTTGAAATCGCTGAAGAACGTTATTAATAGCCCTCTCGGTCAAATCGATGCCCCACAATTCCGCGCCGGCCTCGGCGAATCTCTGATGATCTGCCCCAAGTCCAACTCCGATTTCCAGAACCTTCTTGCCACGGTACTTCTCAAATTCTGCGAAATCCAGAATGTACGGCTCAAGCTGATAGCGAACCTGAGATTGCCTCAAAAACCCTTCTCTGGTTGAATCCTTTAGATACAGGTTTTCGCCGCAAGAAGCTTCCTCCCAGAAGTCCCGGACCAGTTCTTTATTAGATGATTCCATATGTTGCCTCTCTGCTTAAGTAGGTTTACTGGGATTGCAATCGATGAACTGCCGCGCCCACAGCTCAATGGTCAGCACAGCCCATTGTAGCATGTACAGATCATCTTTCCCCGCCTGGCTTCGCGCCCGCGCATCTTGCAAAGCCTCATAATCAAACCAGCCACGTGCTCGGACTGCCGCTTTCGAGGTCAAGTCGTTCCACATCTCGACCAGATCGTAGCGAAGCCATTTTCGGTATGGTGCGCCAAAACCGGCCTTGGGCCGGTCAATAATCTCATCCGGCACCACGCCCCGCGCGGCGTCACGAAACAGCACCTTCGTTTTGCCCCGCGCTAACTGCCAATCGTAGGGGTAGCGGAGCACCCGATTGACCAATTCCAGGTCCAGCAAGGGCACGCGCACCTCCACCCCCACCGCCATGCTCATTTTGTCGGTGTAGAGCAGATTATGGTTTGGCAAATAAATGGACAGGTCGCGTTCCTGAAGCCGTTGCAATCCGGCCAGGTTTTCGGCATCCATGTGCCGCAGGCAATCCTCCATGAACGGACGTCCCCTCAGAGCAGACTTGAGCTCCGGGGTGAGGATACGGGTAATCTCGTCTTGTGGCGTGTTTGCGCAATAGCCCAGAAACCGTTGCCCCGCCGTTTGCTCTAGTCCCACCAGACTCCGCCGGACACGCCGCACGGAGGCGCCCATCTTGCCTTCCCGTGCGCCCGGCAGGCGGCGTGCTGCATGAGAGATCATCCGGCGCAGAAAGCGCGGCGCATGATTCATCCAGCCTGTGGCGTGCATCACGAGATACCGCGGATAGCCGCAAAAGAGCTCGTCCCCGCCTTGCCCGGAAAGTAGCACCGTCGTGCCGCTCTCCCTGGCTAGCTTGCAGATCAAAAAACAGGCAATGGCGGCGGGGTCGGCGATCGGCTCATCCAGATGGCGGATCAGCCGCGGCCAAAGCTCCGCGACTTCCACCCGGAGCTCGATCTCCTGCAGCCGGAGGTCCAACTTCTGGGCTAGCTTGCGCGCGTGGGGCGCATCTTCCTCGGCCTGGTCCAGCAGGTTTTCCGCGGATGGGTACGTGATGGTAAAGCATTGGAACTCCTGTACCACTTGGCCGGCGGCCAGTTTAGTGATAAAGCTGCTGTCCAACCCACCGCTCAAAAATGAACCGACAGGTACATCCGAAACTAGCTGGCGGACTGTCGCTTGATAGATCAGGTTTCTTAATTCCTCTATAGCTTCCTTTCGCCCTCTTATCTGGCTTTGGCCGAACGGTGCTCGCCAGAAGCGCTGAATCTCAACGGTCCGTGTAGCTGCGCGCCATCGTAGCCAATGTCCAGGCCTGAGACGACGCACGCTCTTTAATGCCGTTCTATCTCCAGAGGCGTGGCAATAGGCAAGGTGTTGCTGCAGGGCATCGAAATCCGGCTCTCGCTTGAAAGCAGAATGCGCACAGATCGCCTTTATTTCGCTGGCAAACAACAACGTACCCGCTAGCGGCTCGGCATAATAGAGCGGCTTGATCCCCAGTTGGTCCCGTGCCATTAGCAGTACACGCTCGTGGCGGTCCCAGAGCGCAAAGACGAACATGCCGTTAAGACGCTCGATGAAATTGTGACCAAACTCCATAAGCCCATGCAACAGGACCTCGGTGTCGCCGCTGGAGATGAACTGGTGGCCCCGTGCTGCCAGACCCTCACGCAGTTCCACGAAGTTGTAAATCTCGCCATTAAAGACCAGCACAAATTGCCCGTCGGGCGAGTGCATCGGCTGAGCAGCAGCCGCTGAGAGATCCAGGATGGCCAGGCGCACGTGCCCGAACGCTACGCCTGCCGCGGCGTCCTCAAAGACCCCGTGCCCATCCGGCCCCCGGTGCGCCTGCGCCGCGTTCATACGCTCCGCTAGACCGGGCAAAAACGCGCCCACGAAGCCGGCTATGCCGCACATACCATGCTCTCCCCAGGGGCCAGTGCTGGCAAGAAGGATTTCAGGCTTGGCGCGCCAAGCCCTGAATCGGCCCGCGCTGACCTGAACACGTTTTATCTGAACCTCTTGGGAATAAGGGATCTGAAAATGGACAACCGTGGATGTTCATAATAGAGGTCCTTCAGGTAATAGGTGAAGATCGAGGCCAGGCTCCCCTTCTGTCTGGCGATGCCAAGCATGAGGCGCCGCATCAGCTATAGCCTGGGCTGTAGAAATTCTTCAGATCAGGCCACATCTGGCTCCTACGGTTTTTGGGCCATTCATGTCTGAATTGAGTTGTTGTAATGGCAAACCCCTTATTCTCAGGGGCAAAAAACTGTAGGAACCGCATGGGTTCTGGGATAGAAGAATTCTACACCCTAGCTATAGCCCTCGTAATTCGACATTAAAGGATGCCACACGTTGATCAGGAATGACGTGCGCGGGCAATATCTGCCAAGAACGCAAAAGTCTTGTCCGTACAAACACGCCAGGAATAGTGCTGCGCTTTATCAAAACTGGCTTGCGCCATTTCTTGCCGTAACGTTGGGGAGAGGACATATTTTTTCAGTGCGCTGGCAATGCTTTGCGGATTTTCTGGATCAAAATACACGCCTGCATCGCCGAGTATCTCAGGCATCGGCCCCCGGTTCGAGCAGGCAATGGGCAATCCGGCAGCCATCTTTTCGATCAAAATTATGCCGAATGTTTCGCAACTGGACGCGAACATACCAATATCTGCCTGCGCATAGAGCGCGGGCAGATCCTGATACGGAATAGCTCCGTGATAGCGCACCCATTGTTGCCCGGGATCCCGCATTTTCATGTGCCGTTGAAGTTGCCGCATTACCGGCTGATAAGCTGGGCCGACAAGGTCGAGTGCCATCGGGTAACCAGTTTCCTGCCGCAACTGAGCCACCGCTTCTACCACCTGCCACTGGTACTTATAACGATCAACAATGGAAACATAAAGCACTCGAAAGGGATTGGATGTCGTGTAGTCGCTTATTGGCCACTGACTCCTGGGATGATTCTGAAACCGGGTATCCAGCCCATGGGGAATCAGGACGGTTCTACCGGGAATCTTGCCTGTCACCTTTTCCACAGCCTGTCGGGCGTAGCCGGTGAGAAAAATCACGCCATCAGCGCTGCGGAAACTCCATGTCTGAGTATAACGTAAAAGCAGTAACTTGAGCGTTGTCAGGGACCACCCATATCGCCGTAATTCACTCCATTCAAAAGGCAAAAGATTTTGGCTCATTGTTACGATTGGCCTGAATGACCCTGCAAAACTGCCTCCAAGAACAAAAAGTACATCGCATTGGGCTTCCCCTGCAAAAGGGGAGAGATGGAATCGCTGCCACAATGTTCTGCGCAAAAGACCACGGTTCAGTGCCGGTGGGTTCACCTTCGTCAACCATGCCCGTTCGGGCAGCTTGTGCAGGGTTTCCTCACCACCCCACACAACAACCTTGTCAAATCCATGTTGTTCAGGTTCGGCGGCTGTGAGCAGCTCAACCAAGTGGGTGACGCCACCGCCACCTCGTATATTTGATGCGTCAATGCCAAGGATCATTGTGCATATCCATGTTATTGTCGAAACATTGGTTCTGCAAGCATCAACAGGGTTTCACCGCCCAACAGCCGAACCCCGAAATCTTTATTCACCGCATAAGCGATTTGGCGAGGCAAGGCTGCCAACCGCGTCTTCAAAGATCGATTTGGCGAATTCAGTGAAGCGCCAGTATACCGCCAATCAAGGACTTCATATCCAGTATCGACGAGCGTCGCTATGGCTAAGTCTTTGGTGTAATAGTGAAGATGGCCGACTTTTTTACGAACATTTATCAATGGGGAACCTCTCAAAATTGCGCTTGCACTTAGATCAAGTGGAATATGAAACACAAAGTACATCGCGTGTAGTCTGGAATTCTCAAGAAAAATAAATGGATCGCTGATATGCTCAAAGACATCAAACATGAGCAAAACGTCGTATTTGATTCGGTTAATCTCATGGAAATTGCCAAGTTGAAATTCTCCGCCCCCCCGCTTTGTTATGCTGTTCCCAGAACTGAACTGCCTGTGGTGATATGTCATAGCCTGTCATTTTCACATAAGGCAATAATTTTTGAAGATGAACCAAGACATCTCCGGAACCACATCCGACCTCGCACACTGTAGATGGTTCGATCTTATTGTCGGAGAGTATAGACGAAACAGGGTATCGTCAATGATGAAACGCCCCGGTCTTTTCATCCGTTTACCATAATGCATATTGAGCATCTCCAGATGAGCCCGAGCAAAAGCCTCACGCTGCCACTTCGCATCGTTAAAGAAGTAAGAGAAACAAGCGATGCTCTTCTTCTGAAGCCAGAGGCGACCGAGCTGACTCAAGTTCTGAGTACTATACAGGAGCACACCACTGAGCAACATCTGGAAGGTAACCAGCGTAGGCTGGGTCATAATCCCAACCAACACTTTGGTGGCTTCCACTACAAAGGGAAGCGGTTGCATCAGGGGGATCATGGGGACCTCCTTAGCCCTAAACCCGGCAATCCTTGACCGAAGCAGGGTTTGAGTCCTAAAAAAATCGCCTATAGGGTTCTAAACGGGAGATCCCAATATACCCCATCTCTTATCCACTTTGTCAAGAAGAATCTTTTTGAAACTCCAGTAAATATTCTCTATGTCAAATTGATACCCCGTGATCGCTTACGGTAACCTCAGGCTCGACCCAGCGCATATTGTGTCGGCTTGCGGGTCGCATTCCTTTTGTCTTCCGAGTAACTTCGAAAATTGCTACCACACAAACCGTCCCACGGGGTGTGAACCACTAATTTCACGAGTAATCCAACTCCCTTTTTTCTGAGGCACTTCGGCGCGCCGAAGTGGTTAATCTATTTAATACGTTACGCATCTGACGATCAGTTTCAGATTTTACCTGCCGAAAACGATGGTAAAAAATCAAGGCGGTATCTGCCTCTCGGGTTTTACCAATAGCGGGGTGCGTGATAACTCTCACCCGGAGAGAAGCCGATTGCCTTGCTGCTCCCAAAACGGATTTTGAAGCGATCGGCAACCAAGCCAGACAACGAATTCCAGGAACTACTGGCTCGCCATAATTGGTAAAACCCGAGTGCCTGCTTTCTCTACTGTTTTTGTCCAAAAAGCGTAAACATTCGGTTAACCCGTCATCTGTTTCGCTATCCCATTGATTTTACAGGCATTTTTCTGTCCGAGGGTTTATGGGAAAAGGTAAGGATGCGCCCTAACTACTTGATTTTGTTGAACCTGGATACGGGTTAACCGAATATATACCAAAAAGCGATAAAAAAGCTACGCCAGCTCGGGGTTACCTGCGCTGTTTTGCCCCTCGACGATGGTGTTGAAGGCGTCGGTCAGGGACGTGACGGCCTCCTGGAGACGGTCGCGCTCCTCGGTGGTCAGGGCGTTCCAGTCGAGATTCTCCAGGCGGGTCTGGAGGGCGGCAATAATGGAGAGCTCGGCGGAGGCCTGTTCGCCGGGCAGCTTCTCCTTGCGCTCCTGCTCCGCCTCCTTGCGAACCTCGTCGCTGGTAAGCCCCTTCTCCTTGTACTTCTCGTAGAGGGTGAGCATTCCCCGCTCCTGCTTCTTGCGGGCTATCTCCACTGGCACCCGGCGCGAGCAGGAGGGATTGGTGCGGCACTCGTCGCGAATCAGGGCGGGCAGGCGGTTCAGGGAGAGAATCTCGCTGACCGTGGAGAGCTTCTTTCCCAAAATCTTGCCGACCTGCTCCTGGCTGTAACCCAGCTCGGAGACGAGGCGGCCCGCGGCCTCCGCTTCCTCGATAGCGGTAAGATTCTGGCGGAGGGAGTTTTCAATCAGGGAAATCTCCTCGGGCTTGTCGTCGCCGATGAACAGGGCGGGACCCGCGGCAAAGCCCGCGTTCTGGGCGGCACGGCGGCGGCGATCGCCGGCGACGAGGACAAACCGGGGCAGCGCCCCCTCTTCTACAGGGTCGCCAAGGCGGAAAAGAACCGGCTGGAGAACGCCCTTGGCCCTGATCGACTGGGTCAGCCCCGCGAGGCCTTCCTCGTCGAAGTACTTGCGGGGCCGGTTGGGGTCGGGTTCAATGTCGCCGACGGCGAGGGTGTACAGATGCCCTTTCTCAAACACCTCTGGGGTTGCTTCCTGATTGGTTTCGTTCAGCATCATCTTTGAGTCCCTCCTTCTTGGATAGTGAGGCATCAGGAGCGGAATTAGCCTGCCACAACTGGTAGTACCACCGCCACTCGCCAACCAAAGCGTAGGGCATGGCATTGACCCCCTTTTTGAATTCGGCCACTCCTTTAGGGGTGGCGTCACTCAAGCCGCCAATATCAAACCAAGCACAGTCTGCTTGTTTGGCATATAGGATGGTCTGCCAGAGCAAAACAGAGTTGGCTTGCATCTGGCGCCCTTGATCATTTGTAGAACCGATAAGGTAAGTAGATGTGTCACCGTGGCGAACAGTAACCAGCATACCTATGGGTTCATCGCTTGTTGGAGTATTTTTAGACCGAGCAGTAAACAAATTAAACTGCCACGAATTGCCTTTTTGTACGGCAAGACTGCGAAGCAGAGCTTCTGAAAGCCCTTCAAAGCCCTTTCTTCGCTGTAATGCCGCATAACCATTGATCAACATATCCTGCTCCGAGCCAGTTCCATCATAGCGTGTCACCTCCACCCCCATGCGCTCTCCTTTACGTAAGCAATTTCGCCATTTACCATTAAGTCCCATAAGCAAAGTTTTTTCGTCTGAGCCAAGCCATAGTCGGCCGGAGGCCCAAGCCTGCTCCGGCCGTCGCCGTAGGCCCATTTGCATCAAATTGTTGATAACATTCTCTGTATCCGGCAATTCCGGGGCAATTTGCATTACCCACCAACGCCGCCGCCTTGCCTCTCTTAATAGCGCTCGTAGCACCTCCAAAGTTTTTGTTACAGATTGATCCTCCGGGAGTTCATCAAGCAGCAGCGGGCCGCGATTCAGACGAGCAATACCACCCAGTAAAGGAAGGCCCCGTGTGAGCATTTGGGCAAGGGCGACCGGATGACCGTTACTATCCGAAACCAGAAACCGCAGCGCACACCAACCTTCGGCCTTCTCTTTTGCCGCTCCGTATTCCCAAGCCTGTAGCAGATTTGCTTTGAGCACGTGCTGCCAATGGATATCCCATTTCTCAAGGGATACCTCCTTCACATGAAACATCTCAGACATTATTCATCCATGTTTAAAATTACGAATGCAATCGTTAATTTGACGATGATCGAGGGATTGATGCACTGGCAGATAGATACGGGTCTGTCGCAATAGCAAGGCATAACGGTGCTGTTCTTTCTTTGCCGACACTTCCGGAGGCAAGCCTGGCCAAGTGGTCACCGGCAAGCCAGCGCGTCGCCATTGAAAGAATACTTCTTCAGCCTTCACCTCGTCATCAAAGGCAAACCCTGCAAGGTAGGGCGTAAATTCACCTGACACCGGCTTCATTTTCGCTGGGGTAGGGTTGTCTTTGGCCAAGACATCGTTCCACAGCAGCTTATTCTGCCAACGTAGGTGCGCCACCGTATTGAGGGTATCCAGTAGATCGGAAAGAAGGCGTCTGGCGAGTTGACTCATCTTCGGATTTTCCAGTCTCGGGCTGATGGGATCGGTATCTATCAAGAATTGGGTAACGGGTCGTCGCCAGGCGCGCACCCCTAACCGCTGCAGGATACGCTTGATCAGCCAGATCCATGGCGATAGATGCGTAAATACAGGGCTATTGAGAAGGGAACAATACACATTCTGGAAAGCCGCCATCGCTGAAGCATGTCCAGCCAATCGGGCGGGGCCATTCTCACGGACCACCATTACAGCACCATCGGGTATGGGCAGGTGTTTGTGCGGGCTGTAAAGCACGCAATCTCCATTCACACCAATACCTGCTATGGGGCGCAAGACATGAGCTGCATCTTCGATCAACCATGCGCCGGTCTCACGGCATAACTCCGTAGCACCCTCTGCCGGTGAGGGCTGGCCAAAGAAGTGCACCAGCACAAATAGATCGGGAGGCTTTTGGCCTGCTATGGTTCGGAAATCATCCAGGTCGGGTGCCATCTGATCGGTAATCGGGTAAAACTGCAACTGTGCCCCCATGCTGCGCAAAGGGTCGAGAGAAGCATTACAGAAGAACCCAGGCAGCCACACTGTGATGGATGGACGCCCTGTGAATCGCTGCCGCCATTGGGCAATCGCCAGAAGCGACCAGGCCGAGCGGGAGAACCAAAACGCCACATCGCCAGAACGTCGCCATGGGGCGGAAACTTCTTCTTCTGGTAACGCAGGGTTCATTAAGGCTGCTGCCAAATGTCGGAACGTAGGCAGGGGCGTTTGGGTCAAGGCCGGCATAATGACTCCTTACCCAACGGTTCTGACACATACCCCAAAATGGCATACCAAACCATCCCAACCCATTCACGCAGCAGGGTGGTATTGGCATCGAGGATATCGGCATCCGGCACGAAATCCCGCAAGATCCACGGACGTTGCATCGGAGACACCGGGTAATTGATCACCTGGTTGAAATAACGGCAGAATTCGCGATGGGCACGGCGCATGTGCCAACCGGAGGTCACCAGTCCGATGGGTGTTGTGGTAGTAATGCCCGAAATTTTCAGCCCCTCGACAGGATGTTCTCGTGTATTTCTTGAGTGCGCCTCCATTAGCATGGATGAGGCGGGCACACCCCTGTTCAGGGCGACCTCAAACATGAGTTGCGCAAGTCGGTCAGGTTCGCGAACTCTCTCATATTCATAGGTAGCGCCAGATAATACCATCCGGGCATTAGAGAAGCGCCGCAGCAAGGTGACGGCATGCAGGACACGAAGTTGACTTTCCTCCACCAAAACATCCTCCTCGGGTATGTTACCCAACAGATACCCACCTCCCAGCACAAAGATATAGGCTGGGGTAATCGCGCTTTCAGGACTTGAGGCGACCTGTAGCGATGCTTCCAGCCCACGCCGAGCCAGCGGTGTTGAGGCTATGCCCAATAGCAGCGTTAAGATCAGCAATGACCAGAGTATAATACGGCGGCGGCCAGTCATACGACACAGCAACACATATAGACCGGCGATTTGTAACAGAAGAAACCATAAGAGCGGATTGACCAAAGATTTCATTTACTGCTTAACCCAAGACTCGTATTGGGCAAGATCACGGGCATAGCGAATATCCGCACCGCCCTCCAACAACGATCCAGTCAACCCGAATGAGTCTGATGGGAAGATGGCATCTCGCCGTAAGGCCCAAGGTGGCACGCCGCGAGCGTTGTCGCCACGCAGACCGGTGTAGATAAAGCTGAAACGCCGCCGGGCCACAGCCAACGCCGCAGGGCTGAAGCTCGCCAAATTGCCGAAAGGGTAGGCAAAGTGTTCAATCTTCACACCTAAATTGTTCTCAAGTACATTAGCACTTTCAATAATCTCGGTCTCCAGTTCATTCGCTTGCCGCAAGTCGGACAAACGGGCATGTGTTCTCGTATGGGTACCGATTGTGTGCCCTGTCTCCAGCAAATAACTGAGATTGTCCCATGTCATATTACGCCAGTGAGTAGGAACAATCTCAGGGTTGAGTCCTGGCCATATATGACTGACGATGAAGGTCCTGTAGTCATCTCCTTCGGCAAGATTCACAAAAGCTGACACAACAAAGAACAAAGCCTTAATCCCCATGGGGTTAAGGACTTCTTCTGCCACTTTGCGGTTAGAAGCGAAACCGTCATCAAAGCTAAGGAGCAAATTAGCATCCTTGATGGGCTCATCGCCTCTCATCATGGCCACGAACTTTTGCGGTGAAACAAAAGTCCACATCTGTGCCAACCAACGCAATTGGGCCGCAAATCTTTCCTGCTCCTGCGGGGCTATATCATGGTAAATAAGCACCCTCAGGCGGGAGTCGGCCTTTGCCCCGACGTAACGCAGAAGGCTATTAGTGAAACGTAATGGTGTGTAGCACGCCGCCAATAGAGAATATATCATTGACATTAATTATGGCTTCTTGCAGTGAAATGAGCGCTGTCTGGCAATAAACCCCAGGAATCCGGAATCGTTGGACAATGCCGCGTCAAGATGACCTAACCATGATTTTCCCTTGCCGGGAAATGTGATATGTAATTCAGGTTTATAAAGTATCTCCGACCATCGTTCACAAACTTTGGTCGCCAAAATTGATTCAATCATCTGCTTTTGTTCTCCAGAGGCCCTGGCCAGCCAATATGAACCCTCCACCCAGCCCTGGTTGATATAACTGTGACCCAGTACCCTGTACAGCCAACGCAGGGGTGGCTGGTCGTTGAGCGAATAGTTTGCGAACACCCCCCCCGACTTGAGTATGCGCTGAGCCTCGACAATCGCCGTCTCAAAACGCACCACATGCTGCAGCGTCTGAACTGACCAATAGCCGTCAAAGGATTCATTAGGAAAATTCAGTTTTGTCGCATCACCATGAATCAGAAATATCTGTTCATTGATGGCATCTCCAAGCAAAGCCTTTGCATGCAGCAAATTCGCCCGCACAAAATCCACAATAAAGACCTGAATATTAGGACGGTGTTCCTTAAGCAAACGCCAGTGCCAACCCCAGCAACCGCCAACATCGATCACCCTACCATCAGAGGGTATCTGTCGCAGAAAACGAGCGACTTCAAAGTCCATTACTGGTACAGAGTGATGTTTGGCAATCTTCTCTATAAGGTTGTCGTAGCTTGCCGTTGCTACTTTCTCGCGCAGATTGATCTCCATGGCCTGTTCTTTGTTCGTGAACGGATAGCCATAGATGCCGTCGTCGCCTAATTGCATCTGGTTCAGCAACTTTTGCATAGTAATTGGGCGGGGAGCATTATCAGTTAACATGGAAATTCCTTAAGCCAAGTTCATTATGATCAAATATTATCAAAAGGGTATCCCCCTACTGTCGATTACACCTTAACCCGTAAGTAGCACAAGATTAATGCAGTGATATTCTTTATTGATAAAGGGTATTGAAATAATGCGCTAAGGAGGTGTTTTTTTGCTGAACTAAAATCACTATTCTTAATCAAACTACGTCCGGCACTTCTTAAGGTATCTGATCGCCTTTTGTTCATTAAGCATTTATAGAATAAATCCTTCTGCGGCCATAAATTGAAATGGTGTTCAATAACATTGAGTGAATTTCTGACGTGTTTCGGTATGTTACTTGTAATTCCTGTCCCATGAATATGATATTCTCCTAATACTTGATGCAAATACTCAATTCTACAAGTTTTTGATAACCGCAGCCAAAGTTCATAATCCTCAACCCCATTGAATTCTAAATTTTCCGAAAATAAGCCTACTTCCAATAACTTGTGCCGCCTTACAATTGATGCGGAAGTAGATATGCAGTTACCCTTGAACAATAATTCCTTATATTTATTATAAGGACCATAAGAGAATCGTCCTCTATTGGTTCCATTTTGTATCCATACTTCATCATGACAAATAAAATCAACATCCGGATTATCACTCAAATATTCGGCAATTAATGATAATTTCTGGGGATACCAAACGTCATCCGCATCCAGGAAAGCAACATATTCACCAATGGCACTATTAATTCCTGCGTTTCTCGCGCCACCGATTCCTTTGTTTTTTTGATTGATTAATTTCCAACTTAAATTATTATGATAAAAAAAGAAATCTTGAATTTTAGCTTCAGTACTATCAGTCGAACCATCATTAATAATAACAAATTCATAGTTATTAAACGTTTGCTTAGCCACAGAATCCAAGGCCCGATTAATGAATATAGCAGCATTGAAAGCGGGTATAACTATTGAAAAAAAAGGAGTTTGCATTATTGAAATTAACCGGGTGTGTCCCACTTATCCAACCCGCATTTGGGGGTTATCACGCACCCCTTCGTTGAAAAATCTATGGTTAGGGGCAGTACGGGAATCAGTTACCTCCTCTGATGTGGATTATCACGCACCTCGATACCTACCTCCGCATTGGGCCTGTTGAAGGCTTTCCGGGGACGGCCCCCTTTCCTGGGGCCTCACCCAGGTTGGGTAGGTTGCCGAGCTGCAGCGCCGGATTGCCGAATTGACAGCGTGCAATGAAGCGCTGCAAGCCGAAAACGAGCGGCTCAAGCGTGGCTCCAAGGGCCAAGCAGCCCCCTTCTCCAAAGGAAAGCGGGTCGATAAACCCAAGCGCCCTGGGCGCAAGCCTGGCTCAGGCACTTTCCGTTTCCGTCAGGTCCCGCGGCCCGATCAGATTACTGAGCCTCCGGTGGAGGTGAAGGTAACCCTTGAGACCTACCCCGATTGTGGGGGAGAGCTGGAAGAGGAGCGGGTTGACCTGGCCTACAAGACTGATATCCCTGAGTTCCCCCACCCCAAGGTGTAAACATTCGGCTAACCCGTATTCAGGTTCAACAAAATCAGGTAGTTAGGGACCACCCTTAGCTTTTCGCAAAACCCCTAGATCAGAAAAATACTCGTAAATCAATGGGATAACGAAGCCGATGACGGGTTAACCGAATATTTACCCCAAGGTGACCGAGTATCGGGTGTCGGTATGTCGTTGCAGGGCTTGTGGCAAGAAGGTCCGTGGCCAACATCCGGAAGTGGCTCCCGACCAGTACGGGGCGATGGCCCACCGGGTGGGAGACTTGGCGATGGCGGCAGCCCACAGCCTGCATTATGGGGCAGGCATCCCGGTGCGCAAGGTCCCGGCAGTCTTGGAGATCTTGAGCGGGATAGAGCTGACCCAGGGGGCCATCACCCAGGACGTTCTGCAACGGGCCCAAGGGGAAATTGGGGAGACCTACGAGCGGTTGCGGGCGGCTGTACCCCAGAGTCCCTCGGTGCATACTGATGACACGGGCTGGCGCGTGGGAGGAGAGCCAGCCTTCCTGATGGCCTTTGAGACGGAGAAGGCCACCGTCTATCAGATCCGTCTCCGCCATCCCCACCAGGAAGTCCAGGAGGTCATTCCCCCCGACTAAGAAGGGGTGATGGTCACCGACCGGGGACGCAGCTATGATGACAGCAGCTTCGATGGCGTCGCCCAGCAGAAGTGCCTCTCCCATGTCCTGCGGTCGGTTAGCTCCGTGCTGGAGGTCCAAAAAGGCCGAGCACGCGACTTTGGGGAGCGGCTCAAAGAGCTGCTCCAGGAGGCGATCCGGGTGTGGCGCAGCTATCATGCTGGAGAGGTGACCGACTTTGCCTCCAGGGCACAGCGGATGAAGGAAGAAATCACCCATCACCTGCGCGACCGCTTCCTGAAGAACCCCGATAACCGACGGCTGCTCAACCAGCTTGGCTCCCATCACGACCGGGGTAACCTCTTGCGCTTCCTGGACGATCCGCGCATCGAGCCCACCAACAATCGCGCCGAGATGGCCTTGAGGCCTGCGGTGATTGCCCGCAAGGTCTCCCAGTGCTCAAAGAATCTGTCAGGCTCTTATGCCTTTTCGGCCTTCACCAGTGTGGTGCGGACGCTGGCCAAAAACGGCTTCCACGTGGTGGTAGAAGGCCTCTACCTTATCTTCCTTTCCGCCAAAACCCAAAGGGCCTCCCCCTAATCTCTCATTCCAACATCAAAGCCGCTAATCAATTACGATTAAATCCATCGACTGATCCTCAAATTGAAGATCATAGAATGAACCTATATAGCGCCTGAGCTTCTCCGGCTCACCATCCATCATACCTACCGCATGACTAGAGAGCTTAATTAACCTATGTTTCGAAATTTCAACCGCATGAACCGCGCCAACATTATGATGTTTTGTGAGCAGGGCGGAAGTCCAACTAATCCCCGCAGCAAGGTCGGCAATTTGCAGATTTGCACCGCCGAATTCCTCAACCCATTTCTTCGCTACCTGGTATTCAGCCAACAACCCAGAGTTTTCCAGATAACGTAAACACTTATCGTAATCGCCATCCGCAATCCATCAATCCTTCTTCTTCTCTTCTTCGATATCGTTCCAGTAATTTGAAGAATAAATAGCAGCCAACTCATCATCTGTCAGCCACTGTACAACCGGTAAAAGATTGGTGTCCGTCATTATCTCAAATCCTCGTACTCATCGAAAATAGTTCGCCAGCGCGGCAGTTCAGAATCCAAGAAAATAAAATCATCGTTAGGAGATTCACTGCAACCTTTTTTTTTAAACGCATAAAACGCCGCTGCCAATTCTTCTGGCGTACTGACAAAACAAACGCCCGATTCACCTCTCAACGGACTCAAGTTGAGTTCATTTTCATTGAGCATGATTACAACGCCAAGTTTAGCAAGGTAAGCATCTACAGCGGCAGAGGTGGAATTACTGGAATAAGCAATATCGAAGTCCTTCATGATTTCCCCCAAAGGATCGGTTAGAACTGTAATATTTAGGTAAGGGAACTCCTCCGTTTTTATTGAACAAAAGGGATGTGGCTTAAAAAAATAAACAAAACCTTCCTGGAGAAATGGTAGCGATGCCTCAAGCAATCTTAAAAGTTCTTTTGTAGAAGCATCCATAACATCACCCAAGATAAGGACTTTGGTTACTCCACTATTAGTGGGCGCACATGACTGACTTTTTGTCACATTGTTTATGTACAAGTAGCGTAGTGCCTCGCATTTGACAACCTTGTCCATTGGTTGATTTGCACGACGGTAGTGTTGCACGGCGGCTATTCCATTTAATACCAAAATGTCCGGTTCAGGCATCGGCTGTGGTGCAACTGCTTGCGTTATGCACGGATCATTGAAGTAACGCAAATCCCAGAAACGCACAGTCGAATGAGCCACAGCAATCAACTCCCCATGCCCATGCTTACGCCACGCATGGATGAAAGCTCGCTCCCATCCCTGATTCTCACACAAATACAACCCTTTTGCCTGATGAGGCACATCATGCAAGGCAGCGTCAAAAAGTTCGATCCACAACAAATTCCCCAAAGCTGTCTGACCATACATGGAAATACGCCAATCCTGACGCAAGATTGGCCATGGCGATAGATTAGAATCATTTGGGCGAAACACCTTTTGCAAATCTTTAAGTTTGCCGGCAATCCAGATCAGCATCAGCCAATTTTTTAATACGCGCCAGACAATACGCCAAGACAAGAATGAATACAGAAAGGTATGAAAGCCTTGATCCTGACGGTGCTCGTTGAATCTTTGCACCCAATTCAATGCAACACGGGTATTAGGCAACACGCTGCTTTTCAGATAGTGGTGAATCCAGTTGATGCGAAATCCGTTGTCCTGCAGCAGTTTGGGAAATATTTCCCACTGACGGGAGTAAAATTTTCCATTGGTGCACGACTCTGAATCAAGATGAATAAAATAGGAACAAAACAAGAGTGCGTTTGGTCCTTCAAACCAGTCTGACCTTTTGGCGTTTCTAAGCGGCCAGTGAATTAACAAATGGCGGGAAAACCCAAGTATTGCCTGCAGTGGTTGGGGCAATGACCGATAAAACGCTTTTATGCTTAGTCGATACGGACCACCAGGCAATTTCTCCCATTCATACTCTATTCCAAGACTATAGCACAAATCTGCAATCACTTCATGAAGAGAGCAATTCGGGCTGAAAAGCTTCAATTTTCCTGGCTTTTGATCAATAATGATCTCCTCAAGGGCAAACAGTCGAATTACGTCGGTTATGGAAGGGGACTTCCATAGACTCTTTTCTACGCATAGCGTCATCCACCAGTAACTTAGACCATCCTTTAATACAAGGTGGTCTATAACGCGTTTGTCATCGATCCAGCTTTCGCCCACATCATGAATCAAGGCCAGATATTTACTCCGAAGCCTTTCCGCATGGTTTTCGACATACCGTAACAATGAGCGAATAGTATCTGTTTCGGCGTAACCATTCCAGAGATAAACAATTCCCCTGGCTTCTGGGGGCTTTTCTCTCGAATCCCAGACAGTAATCGTGGACTGGTTCAAACACTCTCCGCCGTCAATTGTTCAATTTTTCGTAAATCATCAAGTGTATCAACCGCATGAGTATCATGCTTAGTCGGAATCATCCGTACCTTCAACCCATGCTCCAGCACCCGCATCATATCGACAGACTCGGCTATTTCCAATGGCGTTGGCGCCATGCGGGTATATTCAAGCAGAAAATCCCGTCGGAACGGGATGATACAAACTTGTTTACCCATTGGAATATCTTTTATCTTTGCGCGAGTTGGAATCGGCTCTCGGGAAAAATAGAGGGCATTGCCCTGAAGATCACAGACAACCTTGATGCAATTTCTGTCTTCAAATTCTTCATTGCTTTTGATCTCACCCAACAGATTGGTGATCAAAATTGAAGGATCATCCAGCATAGGCTGAACTGCTTCGGCAATCATATCCGGATGGGTCATAGGCTCATCCCCCTGCACCATCACAACAATATCAAAAACTGTTTTTTCTTCGCGCTCCAATATCTCCAGTGCCTCGGCACACCGATCAGATGCCCGCTCATGATGGCTTCCGGTGATCACTGCACGTCCTCCGATACTTTCGATATAGTCAGCAATTTCAAGATCGCAGGTTGCCACTGCCGTCAACGCCAAAATGGCGCTCTGTGCAACTCGCTGATAAACGTGGCCAATCATCGGCTTACCCAGTATTTTGGCCATCGGCTTTCCCGGAAAACGGCTGCTGCCCATGCGGGCGGGTATTAAAGCAAGAATTTTCATATCTCCTCCATCAAATCACGTTTTTTTGCCAGAACCATCATGTGGGAGCTCCATCCTGATCCGGCAAGCCATGTCTGGCACTCTTCTTTCTGATGATCATCCGCAAACTGCAGAAAGCTTGCCCAGAACCGGTCTTTGATTTGGGCGGCATTGTTGGACATGATGCTAATATCCAGTTTACCCGGGGTAGTCACCTGAAGCACCTGCAATCCTAACCCTTCCAACAGCAAACGCACGGAAAAGGGGTTAAAAAAGTTCAAGTGGTGCGGCGGCGAAACGGATTTGGAATCTTCCCAGAGCGCCTGTATGTCTGCCCCCAAGCCAGAAAGCGTGGTAAAAAGAAACAGATCATCCTTTCTAGAGTTTTCCCTTTTCATGAGATTCATAAGAGACTGAACAAAGGCAGATGGCTCGTGCAGATGTTCAAAAAGTTCAAAGCTGACAAAAACTTTGGGGTTATCCGGCAACTGTGATGCCTGAACGGTTTCCAAAAAGGATTCCACAACATACAATCCCTTGCCACGGCACACATCCGCCAGAAGTGGACCAGGCTCGATAACAGTTACGTTTTTCCCTGCAAGCTTTCTTAATTCCTCTGCAAAAATGCCGTACCCCCCCCCGATATCAATAACCGAATGTTGAGAGGCATTATTGGCTTGCATAATATCCCATACCATCTGTGCCTTGGGTTTCCAGAGCTTTTCACGCCGCGCTTCTGCAGTAACCCGGTAAAACGTTGTGGCCCAGAACTTGGCTGATTCCGATTCCTGATAATAGCGATTAAGGGTTTCTGCAAGTGGTCGGGGACTCACATAAAGCGTTCCACATTTCTTGCACTGTTTATAGTCGAACCCCTTTTTCTGAAAAGCATGTCGTCCTTTTCCGCCACAGGCAGGACAAAAAATTTCCACACGCGGCGTATCGACGAAATACCGCTGAATGTCAGCCTCGGCAAGCTTCAAATATTCGTCAAAAACCTGCTGAGGTCGTATTTCTTCTTCTTTCATAAAATATCCTCTATTCATTGGTCATGTTCTGATTCAGATAAAACACCTCAGCCCAGTCTGTACGGCCATTCATCGGATTATTGGAAAGTTCGCTAATGCTAAATAGTCGAAAGCCTAACGGTAACAAGATTTGTTCAACGTCCATAAAAGTAGTCTGGTGCTCATAGTAATCATAAAAACTAATTTCCATAACGATTACTTTTGTATTTCTGAGAGTCTCCCCGCCGCCAGTCAACACACGACACTCGGCACCCTGAACATCAATTTTAAGAAGATCAATCAGTTTTATCGAATGCTGCCTTGTAAAACTATCCAATCTCACAGCAGCCACCATAACTTCTTCATTAAAATTATTAAAAAACTGCGTATCTTTTTTCACAGTTGCTTTTGCAATACCGATTGAGTCTTTGCTTTTAAGGTTTACTTTGAATAGGCTATTCGTGTGGGAAATCTTGTTTCTGTAGAACCGGACTTTTGTACCGTCAGCATCTGAAAGTGCCAGATTAAAATAAGACACCCCCTCTATGGCGGCAGCAGAAAGCACATCAAAAGAGTCTGGATCAGGCTCGAATGAATAAATAGAAGCTTTTGGGAAAAGTGGTTTCAAATAAACCACACTTTCACCATGGTGTGCACCCACATCGAATATGACAGGCTCGGGTGCCGATACAATATGCTTAAGGAGCTTTTGGCGACTAAACTTTTTTTGAAATTCTTTGTTTCGTAATTTTGATTGACCAACATTTTCCATAGTATGTCCTTTCTATAAAGTACATTTGGCGGATTTATTTAAAAATACTGCATCAATCGAGTATGCAATAAATCTATACCCATCAGCAAGCCGTTGCTTCAATACATTGGGATCGGGCATGACAAGATGTACGCCGCAGGGGATTTGCTGCTGATCGCAAAGGGCGTGGATTCTATCCATTGCCACAATGAATTCGGGCGCCTCAAACTTGGCAGTAAGCCCCATGGATGCAGACAGGTCGTACGGTCCGATTAAAATTGCATCCAGCCCCTTGACCTGAAGGATTTCATCCAATTTTTCAACGGCACGAATGTGTTCGATCATTGCAACCAGCAGCGGCGCCTGTGCTTCCATCGCATAAGCATCGAAATGTTCCCCAAAGAGATTCGCGCGGGAAAAACCCACGCCGCGGGTTCCGGAAGGCGACCAACAGCAGGCATTTCTAATAATTTTTAATTGTTCGGCACTTTCCACCATCGGCACGATGACACCACCGGCACCTGCATCCAGAGCCTGTTTACAGTCTTTTGGATGCCCATGTGCCAGACGCACCAACGGTAAAGTGCCCCCCAGTTCCAATGCCCGGAACAAATCCGGCAACTGATGCACAGCAATGGAACCATGTTCCATATCCACCGCCACCCAGTCATAGCCGGCCTGCCCTATGATTTCTGCTACAGACGAATGAGGAATCTGCATCCAGCTGCCGATGGAATGACCACCTTTGGCAAGTTTTGCTCGTAATTCAACGAGTGCCCTATATCGATCCATAACCACACCCAAAAAGTCCAGAGCAACCTATCATAATATCAATTTCCCTATAACACACAACAACTGAACCAATTTCTATCCAAACAGTTTTGCCTTAAAATATATGGCAGCAGTTCCCGCCGTGCCTGTAATTTTTCTTTGAAAATAAGTGTATGCAACAGGAGTCTGACAGCCTTTGAGAAAATTAGCCGAACCCCTTGATTTTATTGGGCTAAAAAATGGTCATTCACTCTGTTGCAAACCTCACGAAAAACGGGAGTCTCGCATCAGGGTGCTAGGCGATAAAAATGTAAATCGCTTGTGAATACTGGCGATTCGAATGAGCATTTTTTTGGGTGTGTCCCACTTATCCAACCCGCATCTGGGGGTTATCACGCACCCCTTCGTTGAAAAATCTAGGGTTGAGGGCAGGAGAGGAATCAGTTACCTCTCCTGATGTGAATTATCACGCACCTGGATGCTGACCTCCGCATTAGGCCTGTTGATAGGCTTTTCCGGGGACGGCCCTCTTTCCTGGGGCCTTACCCAGGTTGGGTAAGTGGGACACACCCCTTAAAAACCGTTTCATTGATCTTCCGTTATTTCTGTCAACGGAGAGAGTTCATGTATCATGTACGTTTTCTTCGGAAAAGCAACACCACCTTCATGCCCTACCCGGCCAATAAAGCAAGTCCCGACTTTTTGCGCCCCCTGCCAGTCGGCCAGGGCATCACCCACTATCAAAACCCGATCAGGATTGTACCCACCCTGGCGGACCACTTTCGCCAAAATCTCCCCCTTTGTAGCGGGAACGCCATGAATTGCTCTAAAAAGTGCGCCATGTTTCGCTTGTGCACAATCTCCCGCAACTCTGCTTCCGGAGTGCCGAGGCAATATAAAGGGGCAATTTTAATTATATCTTGAACTTTAGAACGGATCAAGGGCCGTATCCACTCCGACAGACCGTGCGCTGGCAGTTAATGCACCACGTTGCGTAGCCGCCATGTAATGACTCTCAATTCAGGGTGTTGCACATGGTTTGCATGATGAAATAGGCTCCGAAAGATCAATAATCTGTTGCCAAATCAAAGAGCAGGGTTCCGATATGCAGGGAGGTACTCATTGCCCAAGCGGGTTCATCTATCCGTTATTCTTCTTGTTTTAGTCGTACCATGCACAGCCACCGTGGCATAGACCTTCAACACGATCACCAGAAAAGTCGTGAAGACAAGATACCAATAAAAGGCTCCATGCATCAGGACAAAGCCGCCGCCAATCATGAATATAATAAGGTAACTGAATAAAATTGTTACCTTGTGGAATGGATGAATACGAAAATGCTCCAATACCGTTATCGCCCCCCCCCAAACAGTGAGGTAAACAAGAGCGATTGTCTTTCCGAAAAAAATATAAGCGGCGGCAAGACCACCGGTATTTTCGCCATGACCTCCCAGTGTGCTCAGTTCTCCCCACCCCCGTCCCAAAACGACTTGAAGCTTGGCTAAGTTCACTGCATCCGGCTGGGCAATGATCTCCCCGGGGACAAGCCTGTTAATCATCTGAATCAATTCACTCCAAGCAGTAGCACTGGCGGGAATTTCGCTGCGCGGAACTGTCAGCCAAAGCGTCATCCAGTCAAAGCCTCCAAGCCGGCTGGAAAAACTCTGAAATGCGTCATACAACATAACACCGTAGCGGCTCATATCGAAGGTCAGACTCTCGGAGAGCAGAGCGGATCTAAATATTGTCATCATAGGAAAAATGACAAATATTGATAAAATAACGAGTAACACTGAATAAATAAAAAATTTAGCCGGGAACTTCCTGCCGGTTAAACGCATGATCAAATAGTAGCTGACCATCAGGGAGAGCAAAAAGCCCTTGGATGTCATAGCCAGCCCATCCAAAACCACTAAAACCAACGCTGCCTTGGCAAGCCGTTTTTCACGACTCGAATCCGGGAAATATATCCATGAGAATAGAACGAAGGGAGACAATGCATCCCCGATTCCTAACGACCATTTGAGAACTGTCTCATCGAATCCATAGATAGTTCCAGTCAATCCGAATCCCGTCGCCATGATCGAAAATTTGTAAATATAGGCAATGATAATTACCCTGATCGCTGTCAGGCAAAGCTTCGCGAAATCAACGCTAATGCTAACATAACGAATGCTTTGGGCATCCACGTCGGCAGTATGCCGTCTACAGCTGAAAAATCCGGCCAGAAAGGGTCGGAGAATAACAGCTCCAAACAGAATGGAAAGAACACATAAAAAATAAAAAATTGAGGCATCCTGTATGTTCTGGGTGTTAAAACCTACATAATCATTATAATCAAAGTAATCGGGATAAAAGTACGTCATCACTACACGTTGCGTATAAAATCCGGTCAAGAGAACACTCAAAATCTGCAACGCAACACTGCGTTGGGCAGCCATTATAAGAACCAAAAGAGAGGCAAGAAAAACAAAAAAAATACTGGTGCCATCATACAAAGAATGCACAAAGTCATTTGCAGCAAGATCCAGCCAGACCATTGAGATAATAACACAAAAAAAACCATTGATTAGCATAAATGGCCATGTATTCGCCATGTATGACCGATAATCCTTGCTGCGCATCATTCTTTCACCTTTGACGAGGAAGGTTCCTCGGCATATTTAGATATAAATCGCCAAAGGTGTTGGTTTGCCGAAAAAATAGTCAAGCAACTTGGCGTTGTTGAGGCAAAGCGATGTTCATAGCCTCCCGCAGCCTCGACGATGGCCATACCAGCGGCCACTTCCCAGATTTTTATATCACGCTCGTAATAGAGGTAACACTTACCCTCCGCAATTGGCCATAACGAAATGAACGAATCACATAACCTCACAAGTCCTCTTAAAAACCCTTTCATCGTTCTTCCATTGTTTCTATCAACCGGAACAAATCATCTATCAGGCACGTTCCTTCCGGAAACGCAACACTACCTTCACGCCCTACCCGGCCAATAAAGCAAGTCCCAACTTCTTGCGCCCCCTGTAAGTCAGCCAAAGCATCACCCACCATCAACACACGATCAGGATTATACCCTTCCTGCCGGACAACCTCCGCCAAAATCTCCCCTTTTGTGGCGGGTGCGCCATACACTGCTCTGAAAAACTGCGCCATATTTCGCTTGTGGACAATCTCCTGCATCTCTGCTTCCGGCGTCCCCGAGGCAATATAAAGGGGCAATTTTTGGTGATAAGTTTCCAAAAACTCCTGGGCCCCTGGAACATAAGGCGCGGCCACCACCGCATCCATCACCAGTCGGGAAAATTCCAACGACAGTCTCACACCCTCCGCTTCGGTGTAAGGCAACCCCAGAAGCTCCTCCTGCCAGACCTTGAATTTTACAAAGCGTGATATTCCTGCATGGGACTGATGATAATCAATGACTTGCTGCGCTATTTTTTCACCATACTTGGCATAAAGCCGGCCAAACGCCCATGTTTTGACATTGGCTGATTCCACCAGCACTCCATCGAAATCGAAAACAACCGCGTCAAATTTCACGGCTGAATATCCTTATCGACAGGCAGCAACCAATCACCGTTCTGTTTATGTTGATCACGATGAAACTCTTCATACAATTCCGCCAGACAATCTAATAGTCCCTGGCCCAAATCCACATGATCGTTGGCTATCAGCTTGTGACCAAGCCGGGGATTGAACGCATAAGGCGTCATGACATAATGGGCGTATGCAGGCGTTTCGCTGAAATCGATCTCAGCCCCGCCGGGGATCATTTCGGCAATCATGGTCATCAGGTTTTTAACGGCCATCCGTTCCTGACCCGTAAGAATCATATGCCGGTTTTCGTACTCATCGTCCAGTATTTTTACACTAAGCCGTGCGGCATCTGCAACATGGATATACTCACGCATGGCGTCAACGCTGCCCCTATACTCAATACGCCGCTCAACAAGGGCCTGATATAACAGGCGATAGATTCCGTTTCTCATATCTGCACGACGGCCATATAAAGACCCATATCGCAAAATGGTGTAGTTCAGCCCATAACGCTCCTGATACGCCTCCACAAAACGTTCCGATGCCTGCTTGCTGGCGCGATAGAAAGAACCGGCTTCGGAATAGACATACACGCTGCTGGCAAAAATAAAACGATTGGAGCCTGCCAACCTTGCCGCTTCCAATGCGTACACATTTCCGAGAATATTCAGTTTTACTGTATCAACAGGACAATCTCTCGCTTCATCTATATCCGCCATCCCCGCAAAGTTATAGACATACTGACACCCTGACGCCGCTGCATTCACAGACGCTTCATCAAGAAGGTCGCCCTGATGCATTTCCTGATCCGGCCGCAAATAGGGGGAATGAACTCGGTCGAAAATGATAACCTGATAACCTGCATCCGATAACGCGTCGGCCACATGGCTTCCTAAAAATCCGCTTCCCCCATAAACAATGACACGTTCTTTTTTCATATCATACCTTTTGGCGTAAACATCCCTGTGCGATCAGTCCCTGCAGCAGATTCTCCGCTGCTTCCTGCTCCATTAACTCGCGGGCTTCTTTAGCATAAGAACCCATATGCGCAGTCATCACTATTTGTTTCATGTTAACAAACGGGCCGTAATAGGGCTCTGTCTCAAAACAGTCCAATGCGGCGCCTGCCAGACGGCCCGACTCAAGCGCTGCGACAAGCGCCGCTTCATCAATCAGCCCGCCTCGTGCAGTATTGATTAATAATGCTCCTTTTTTCATGGCATTCATTTTTTCCGCATTAAAGAAATGATGCGTGTCTTGTGTATAAGGTATGTGCAGGCTGATGATGTCGGAACGTGCAATCAAATTGTCCAGTAAACAAAATTCCACATCCGGAAAGGGGGGCATCTCATAGGTGTCGTAAGCCAGAACAGTTGCGCCAAATACGCTAATCAGCCGCGCAACTCTTTTACCTATTCTGCCGAAGCCGACCAACCCTACAGTTTGTTTATGTAGAAGCCTGCCCATTAACTGCTTCCAGCGATCTGCGCGGATAAACCGATCTGCTTCGGAAATATGCCGCAACAGGTTCAGCATCAGCCCCACTGTCAATTCCGCAACTGCAATTCCAGGCGTATCCGGCGTATTTTTAACAAGAATATTTTTTTCGGCGGCGGCATCCATATCTACATTGTCCATACCAATGCCACAGCGAGAAATTACCCTGAGTTCCTCAGCACCCATCAATACAGAGCGTGTCAATGGCTCTACACCCGCAATCATTCCAGTTACGCCAGATTTCAGCAGATCTCCGACTTCGACCTCTGTCAAACGTCGCGCGAATGGATTCTGCATGATTTCAAATCCTGCATGCCTGATCATTGAAAGCGACTTGTTTTCAGCAATATTGAAAGATGATGTGGTAATCAGAATTTTTTGCGTCATCGGATTCATCTCATGGAATTTGATAACTGAATGGCTGCTTCGTGATCCAAAATCCAAATAGCATTCAGTAGAAGCTGAACCGGCAGGATGTTAATGTTTTCTGATGCCCGCAACGCCCGTGCCAGAACCTTTCCTTTGATAGCCCCGGTTACCAAAAGAGAGGTAATTTAAGAACTCGAATCCCGCACCAGCCAAGGGTTTACGGACTTAGGGATTACGAGATCAAGCAGACCTCTGGGTGCCATCGGGAAAGCCCTCTCTCCAAGCCATTGATTTTCTTGGGCTTCCTGGAAACGCTTTCCCAGAGCCCTTCTCGAGTTCTTAAATTACCTCAAAAGAAAAATGGATTCAGCGCTTTTGATTACCGGCGGCGTGATGGTCAACCGCTGTTTTGGCGGCTTGGGACCGATTACCGGAAGGACTCGGCGCGTGGTTTCAAGGAGAGCCCGATCGCCCGGAAATAAAGAAGCGATATGTCCGTCTTCCCCCATGCCAAGCAGAAGCACATCGATGGTGGCGGGAAGGTCGCTTTCATATCGGCGGGCAGCCATATCTTCATCAACTTCCTCGGCATAAACGCGGTGTATGGAAACATGAGGCGGCACCCCATCTGGGAAAAGGAGTCTCATTGCCTGTCCATAGTTGCTGTCAGGATGCTCAGGCAAAACACACCGTTCATCGCCAAAAAAGTACTCTATACTGTCATGTGGAAAATCCTGCTGCTCTGACCAACAACGATATATTGGCTGCACCGTTTTTCCTCCGGCAAGCATCAGGGTGCATACGCCATTGGTGGCAATTCTTTTATCAATGGTTTGCCGGATGATTGCAGCCGTAAGCATGGGCCAGTCGGCGTTCATTGGGGAAGAAATTATTTCAGGGGTAGGCATAGGTCGTTCAAATTATATTCTGCGAGAAATTAGTCTCCTTCCGCTTGCAACCAGTCTCGTTATATCCTCCTTTTGCAATCCAAAGATCACCGGTGCAAAATAGATCATGGCCATGACCATACAGGAATATAACAGACCAGAGATAAAGAAACTTATTAAAATATTGCCGTTTAATTCCAAACCTTCAACTACGCCCCTGGAGAGAATGGCCAGAAAGAGAAAACTTGCAAGGCAAACAATTTGATGGGCCAAGTATTTCCAGAATGATAATTTAAGAAACTTTGAAATAAAATAAAGACCAATATTTACGCTAACAAGCTGAATTAATACCATTTTAATTGCCAAACCTGTTGATCCAGCGTTTAGCCCCATCATGTCTATGGGCGCAATGAGAAAATATGTTACTGGCAATCCAATAATCAAGAAGATAATCCCAATGTTGCGATACAATCCTGTTTGGCCAGTCGCGTAAAATACCGATCCGCTCAGTTGGCCGTACGTTTGAAAGACGGGATAAAAGGCCATGATGGCTATCGCCAAAGCAGCATCGTGAAATTTAGCGCCACCCAATATATAAGCTACACTTTCCGCCTGAAGCGCGATAAAGCACGAAAAGAAGGCCGCCATTCCATGAAGAAGAGGAATGTAGCGCCTGAAGAGATAGGCCATCTGCGCGAGATCATGCTTTGCATAAGCAATTGAAAATTCCCTTGTAATCAGAGGTGTCATTGCACTTGTAAAAAGAAAGCAAATTGCTCCGATTTGATAGGAAAGGCCATAGAATCCTTGCTGCGCGCTGCCACTGAAAACCTGCAAGAGCCAGCGGTCCAGTATATTCATAAAAAGCCCAACAAGGGCATAAACAAATAGCGGATGGCTGTATTGATAAAACTCCTTTCCATAAGCAAATACCTGGCCTTTAGAAATCTTCCAGGATACAACACAAAGTGAAGCAACATGATTTTTTACAATCCAGCCAAATGAAACCCCAACCGCTATGAACAACACATAGTGATAAAAAAAAATTGCTTAAATTTAGCTGATCAGAAAAGAACAGTGCCACAATGAGTGTGAGGCCTAAAATCTTCTGCGCCATCCTCGCCATTTCCGAAGGCACTGTCAGCCCGAATGCATCGACAATGCTATTGAGTATCTGAATAAACCAGGAAAATATGCCCCATATCGCTGCAAGATATACAAAGAGCATCAACTGGTCTGGCCAAATTTTCTTTGTGAAAGGCGTAAAGCTGACAATGAAAACAAGCAGGAATACAGCTATGGAAGCAATGATCGCAAAACTGACATAAAAAGTGATGAGACCAATATCTTTTTGCCGCTGGGATAGCTTGGTATAAAAACCAATGGATGACCCCATATCAAAAATTCCGACAAACTGGGAAAAGAAATTGCTCAAGAAACTGAAGTCACCATAGGATTTTGGACCCAAGCCACGGGGGATAATGGCTTGAGTAACCAAACCAATAGCCAAACCAATCAGATTGGACGAAAGCTTATAAAAGTATCGCTTATTAAGGGAATCTTCACTCACTTTTTTAACTGTTGAAATCCTTTGTCATCATGAGGCGTTCGATTGTTTTGAGAATATTCTCTTTAGCGTGATTCCTGGACACATAATGATTGAAATAGGTATCATCCCTTTTCCTGGTAAGCTCTCCCCTGAGGAAAGAGTCAATCATCTGGATTGTCTCACTAGTGTTTTCCGAATAGTGTACCCTCCTCTGCACTTCCTCCAGAGCCTGTTTTTCCCATGGCAGTACCGGATCGCCCATCAGGAATATCTCGGTATCCAGATGCATGATCTCCCAGAGTGGTTGTGAGGGGTATTCGATTAGAACAGCCCTCGGGGCAAACCTCTCTAGAAAATTATTTAGTGTGAGGTAGTCACAGAGATGGAGATTCCTGAGTTTTTTCAGCATGGCCCATACGGCGAGATTTGTATGGTCCGCGTTAACGAAAGGTTTCACATAGACCACAGTATCTTTTAACGAATTGAGATAGTTAAGAAGCGTAATTTGTCGCTCGGTCAACCTATCAAGTGGAAACCTTGTCATGCCTCCTTCGAACATGGAGATTGTATTTGTGATGGGAAACAAGATGTCAATGTGTTTGTTTTTCTTCTGCTGTCTCACGAGGTATGTCTTTCCGATGGGCAGGATTTCCGTCTTGGGGGATGTGTCCGGAGCCAACCTCAAGAGGTCTTCCTTTGTAAACCCATACCCTATAAAATAATCACATTGTTTAAAAGCTACTTCAAATTGAAAATTCATGGTCTCTCCGTACAGACCTCCGTGCTGTGCCCCAAGAACCTTTACCCCTTCGGACTGAAGGTATGCGTATCTCATAGCCCTATCGCCGAGGCACGGGTCAACACCCCAAATGCCTAAAGAGATGGGATGTCTCCTGTGGAGTGCTGCGAGCTTTTGAATGTTTTTCAGGTAACCTCTGATATTTTTTGAGAAGTCCGAATATATATCACGAATAAAAAGATTCACATATGGGGCATATTTGCTGAAATCACCCTGAATGTCTTCAAATCCTATCTTCACCTCAGGGACATCCACGGTGGTATTATCCTCAGTAAGGCATCTGCCGTTATGGTGATAATAGACTATATTATATTTTTCAGCAAGTTTCTCATGGATTAAGAAACTCAATTCAAAGAGAGGCTCACTGATCAAGATTGTCTTTTTTTGTGGGGAGAGTTTCTTGCATCTATGCAAAGTTAACCCAATGGAGGTTTTTTGATAGACCTTCTTCAAGGTAGCAAAAGGGTCTTTAAGTCTTTTGAAAAGTGACACAGAGCCAATCTTGAAAAGTTGAGGGCAACCAAACAGATGTTGTTTTTCCGGGGTATACCGTACTATCTCATGAGGCAGATTCTGTAAAAAAAGAGAGGCAAGCAATTCCATGTTCGTCTCGGTATCCAAAAAAAAATTGCATCCCCGGTTGTATAAATAAAGCATGTCCACTTTGTGGAAATTGCCCATCCGTTTGAGCGCCTCCACAAAAAACACATAGCTTGTGAATTGATATCTTCCCGTATAGGAATAAAGTGTCCTGAAGTAGTCTATCTTCAATCCTGCTGCCTGGTTTATCTGGGGCGAGATTCTCTTATCCAGTAAAGCCAGCACCTCATCGACCTGACGGTACGATGTGACACGCCGGGAAATCATTTCATCGATATCGAAAAAACTGCTCAGGCAATGGCATGTTAGTCCATAGAAATCCTTCAGGTACATGTCCACACAGGAATGTGTGGAGTATAATAAAGCATCTTCCTTATGCCCATGTTGTGCATAATGCTCTGCATCAGCAATAGTATTGAGAATAACAACTGTAGCCATTATGTATTTTGATTTTGAGGGGCCTGATATGTAACGGTTTTAAAAACAGAATCAAGCTTAAGCCCAAGTTTTTCAGCAAGGTTTTCTAACCCTGTCCTTACTGTATCGATAAATTCTTCATCAGACATGGCGGTCAGATTAATGTGGAAATCCTGCCTGTCATCGATTCTGGATAAATATTCAATTTCATCGCGAATATATCCGTGAATTTTTGCCCAATCATATATCGGGGTTCCCGGAAGCGGCAAAAGAAATCCGACACTAGGATAAATATTGCATTCCCTGCACACCTCAAGGGTATGCTTTATCGTTTCCTGCGTCTCCTGGGGATAACCAAACACCACACTGGTAAGGGGTATCACTCCACCATCCCAGAGCACTTTCGCCTGCTCGATAAATTGCGGCACCGTCATTTTCTTATTCATCGTATTCAATATTGCAGGGTCTGCATTTTCCAATGAAAATGAAATGCTGTCACATCCCACAGCTTTCATATCCCGGATGAGAGACAGGTGAGTTTTTTTAAAGAGATCACCCCTTACCGGCGCTTCCCAGCCGAATTGAAAATCAATTTTCCCAAAGGAGTTCACCATATTTTCAACACTTTTTATATTCGGAAAAGTAAGTTCATCCCAGAAGGAAACGAAATTACAACGATAAAGTTTATGGAGCCTTTTGATTTCTTCAACTACAGCCCCTGCGGAATAACGTCTGTATTTTTCCCCTTTAAAGACATGGTAACAGAATGTACATTGAAAAGGACAACCGCGTGCAGAGTTTAATGGAAAAGAAAGTGCGTCTTGAAAGGAGAAGGTGTTCACATTAATTGTTGTGTATTGGGCATATTTCTGCAAATCAAAAATTGTCCATTCAGGGAATCCCACATCATCGAGGCAGGGAATGACTGTCCGTTTGGGGGTAAAAATAATCTTTCCATCCTTTTTAAATGCGATTCCTTTTACTCTGGAAAAATCCTTTTTTTCTTCATAGATCTTCAGGAGATCAATAATCGTTTCATCTCCTTCTCCAAGCACGACTATGTCCACAGGGGTATGCGTGAGAAGAATTTCAGGAATCGATGTGGCCACCGAATTACCTGCTATGATGAGAGAGGCCGGGTTTATTCTTCTAACAATCTCTATTATCTTTTTGATATGCTTGAATCCTGTAACGATACAGCCGAAAGCATAAACATCATATTGCTTTTTTATCAAAATTTGCTCAAGCTCATCCATTGTTAACAAGTCGATGTCCATATCAATAAGATCAAAATCGTAACCTGCTCTTTTCGCGGCGGTTAAAACATAAGCAAGACCAACGGGCAATTGTCTCCGTTTAGCTTCAGGCCTTAATGATGGATTTATAAATAGAATTTTCATTTTCCCCTCAAAAATATAACTCATGCCACAGATTGAGATTGATGTACTGCCAGAAGAACATATAATGGTTTTCACCCTTCATGTGCTTACTAAACAGCTCTTTTACCTTGCTGATATCGTAAATTTCGCTATTGATGTACGATTTCGCAGAGAGCATATCTTCGATCCCATTTCTATTCTCGTTTCTTATCCATTCATCAAAAGGAGCATTAAAGCCTGTTTTGTCTTTTCTCAAACGGACCTTTTCAGGGAGGATTCCTTTCATCGCCTCTCTGAGAAGCCATTTGCCGAGACCATTTCTTATCTTATAGGCACTGTCCAGGTTAAAGCAAAACTCGGCAAGCCGATAATCAAGCAAAGGGAGGCGGTTTTCGATTGAAAAAGCCATCATGTTTCTATCTTCGGCCCTAAGAGAAGGAGGAACAGTCTCATAAAAAAGTTCAAGATAAAGCCTTCTGGACAGGTCTCCCGAAAAGGGTGATGGAGCTATCTCTTTTTTCATATATGACTCCAGGGATGGCGATAGCGCTGATAGATATTGTGAGTATTTTTCGATCTCAATAGAATAATTCCTGTGGAGCCTTTTAATATATGCTTTCTCCTGTATATATTCTTCGTTTGAACGACCGTGATTACACAGCCAATATTTGAATTCTGCTTCATCCCCTCTGCCATTACATCTTAAATCACTGAAATTATAGTGGTAATGATCCCAGTACCCCGCTAATAGCTCATCGCCTCCGTGTCCGGTCAAAACAACCGGTACATTATACTCTGCAATCTGCCTTGTTATAACATAGTTTGAATACCAGGTAACAGTGCATACAGGTTCATCATGATACGTCAACATTTCCCTGAGAGTCTGAATAAGCTCGGATGCCTTAGGATAGATCAAGACTGAATTAACGCCGCTGTGCTGAACAGTCTCCTGAATGTACTCCGATTCATCGTAGTACCCGGTACCTGTAACCCCAGAGAAAGCCCGAAAGTCTCTATTCAGAGAAGCAGCAATACAGGTAATTGATCCTGAGTCAAGTCCTCCACTCAGCATGGAAGCAACCGGGACATCGCTTCGTAATCTGATCTTTATTGCGTCCATCAAGAGATCTCTGAATTGTTCAACGGTGTCTTTTTCAGAAAGGTTTTTTTCAAAACAAAGGGCCGGTGTGAGTTCCCAGTATTTTTTTACATAAGAATCGCCACTTCTTGTGATAGTCATGTAACTACTTTTGGGAACTTGGAACACATTTTGGAAAAAAGACTCATTATCATCGTCAACGTACCGGTAATGACGCCCGGCATAATCGACAATTTTTTTCAGGTTGATCTCTTTTTTAAAATCGCTCATTTTAAAAAGCGCTTTAAGCTCAGATGCAAAAATGAGATATTTTCCTGTATTCTGATAGAATAAAGGTTTTTTTCCGAAACGATCACGTGATAGAACAAGCCTGTCATGCCTGCGGTCATAAATGCAAATCGCCCACATGCCGTTAAATTTCTCGAAACAGTCTTCACCCCACTCATAGTAACTTTTGAGCACAACTTCAGAATCTGATGTTGATGTAAATGTGTATCCCTTTGATTCAAGCTCTTTTCTCAGCTCGATATAATTATAAACCTCTCCATTATAGATCATCCACACAAGGCCATCTGCCATACTCATAGGTTGATGACCACCCGCTGAAAGATCAATAATGCTTAACCTTCTATGGCCAAGGCCAACATGCCCGGCTCCAGGGATTGATGCACCAGACTTATCCTTGTAATCCGAGTAATCCGAAACAATTCCTGATTCTCTGTTAAACAGCACACATCCCTGACCATCGGGCCCTCGATGAGATAACGATTCGGTCATCGCAAAAAGGACATGCTTATCGATTGTTTGATTCAAATGAAAACTAAAAAAGCCAATTATACCGCACATATGATTTGTTTAAAGATGTTGGTGTCTATGCCATTAATTTGATTTTGTCCGCATTGGAAATAAGTTCTCGAATCATGCGGATAAATAGTTCTAATGAAAATGGCTCATTGTGGTTAAGAAGTATTCGCAATTCTCTCTGGATAAATGCTGCCACTGCAATCTTCATCCAGTCTCTCTCGGCAGCAATGTGCTTTAGCTCCAAGAAGAGAGGGTCTATCTGCTTAACAATTCCCGTCGGATATTGATAATCAGAACCGTATTCCCCTTCTTTGAGAGAGCAATTATCTCCTCTTTTGTAAAAACTTTTTGTAAGGAGGTATCGGAGATCCCCTTCACCCATAAGCTCTCTCTGCTCATCACTGGTAAAAGTGTTTATCCTGTGGCTTGTATCATAATCCATCCCATACTTGAGAAGTTGTGGGGAGGAGAAGCCAAGTTCTTCGAGACGTCTTGAGAGATCCTCATCCGTGTACGATCTCACCCATGTAGAGTACCAGTCATCAATAAATTCCGCGATATACCTTGTTTCATATTTGTATAATTTCAACACAGCCATGCATTCTTGAATGTTAATCTGCCTCAATAACTCTCTCAGATGATATATGACCCTCCAGTATATCCCTCCCGAACCATAGATGTATAGCCATGACTGTCCCTCAATCTTCAATATCCTTGCCAGCTCTGAAAGACACCGATTGGGATTCTCTGTGTGCATAACAACACCATTGCACCAGACAAAGTCGAAGCGTTCGTCTTCGAAGGGGATATCTGCCAGAGAGCCTTGCTTTACATCTATGTTTGAAAAACCGAACTGCTTCGCAAATTCATCTGTTGAGTGAATATTTTTCTCGCTAAAGTCATAAGCTGTGACATGTTTTGCCCCGTTCATGAGCATGAAAAGCGAGCCCCTTCCATTTCCACAGCCACCATCAAAACATAGCTTGCCTCCGAATACCTTTCCGGGATCAATATTGTTTCTCTGGAAACGGACTCTAAAGGGCTCGATAAATTCAATCATTTCTTTTTTGGAGTACATAGCGAATGTGTCTCCAAAAACCTGTTCATATCGTTTCTCGCCGCTCAGATTGCTCATCATTCCACCTCCGAGCGCAGCTTCATTTTCTCTGGTTCCTCATCCAGCCAACAGATCAGTTTGCTTTGTTGCTCACGTAAATATCGATCAAATAAATCCTTTTTGTCAACCTCCACGGCATTCAAGAAGAGCTTTCCCTGATTATTACAAACCAGAGCAACCTTGAAGCCCTGGGCGCGCAACCGGGCATTCAGCGACGGGGCCAGATAGAAACCCCATTCCATAGCGGTAACGTCGCATTCTCGGCCGGAAGGACTGACCAGGGTAACCATCTCGCCGTCCTGAAAATGGACGCGACCGTAATCCCTGAGTATATAGGCCCCTACCCCGAATTCCCGGGGCTTCTCCTTAATATCCAATTTCATTGATTTTCCTCTAAATGACCGGGGATAAACCATTTCCCTTGTTCATCACGATTCCAGATCTCCCGGCTCCGGTAGCGATCCATGATCGTCCAGAATTCCTCTTGCGAATAACAGCAATAGGCGATGAAATCATCGACATAATCATCGGACAGGTTACTTAGATCGTGCTCCCTGACCAGGGACTTGGCTTCTTCCCTGCTCAGGCGGCCATTGCGGATGTCTTCGCAGGCATGGTCAGTCGCCCGGCCGTATCCAAACTTCAGGACCTTCATATATTGGTGGATGCGATTGATCTTCTCGTCGATGCCGACGTAATTCCGGTAGGTGCCTTCCCGGCTTCCTTCCAGGGTTTTAAAGCCGTAGTTGCGTGCGATCCGCAAGTGTTCTTCCGAATCCCAATGAAAAAAATAACTCAGGAATACAGCCTTCGTTGCTGACGTCTCGATCTCATCGGGGAAGTCATAAAGGACCAGTTTCTCCATGGGGATGCCGTAACGATTGGATACAAAGCGGGCGTCATGGCCCTTATTGGCGGCAAAATTCGCAAACCACTCGCGAGTGATATAATTTTTTTTGGCCGTTTCCGTGTCGCCGCCGTATTCAAAGGCGGAATTTTCACCGAGAACAACCAGGGGAATCTGGAACTGCAAGGCGCAACGGAGGGGATAGCCATGGAGGAGGGTATGGCTCAGGAGATCCGGATCGCCGAAATCCTCGAAACCGATACGAATCAGCCTTTTGTGGAGACGCTGCTCCGGGCGGTAAATGATCAGACTGGCCCCCATTGCGGGAATCAGATTGAGGTTATGGATCCCTACTTCTGTTTTGATCCCATAATCCACATTCACCGCCAGGATTCGCAAATCATATTTTAGCAAACGATGCGCCTGCGTGATGCTATCCTTGCCGCCGCTCACGGGTACGAGGACGTCATAAAAGGGGGCGTTTTGGGCCTTGGCCTCCTGAACGAGCTTATCGAAAGCCGCCTCCCGGGCCTGCCAGTCGATCCCGCCCAAAACGGCGTTTTTCTTTTCATGGGCCCGGCAGGCGTTGCAAACGCCTTCATCGTCGAATATGATATGAGGTTTTGTGTCCGGCATGACACAACGGGTGCAGTACTTCATAGTTTATCTTTCCATATAGTAATTCCCCAAAAGAAGCCCATCCAGATCGGAATTCTCCAGGGTAAAGAGGGCCTCCTTAGGACCGAGGGCAATGGGATAGCCGTGGAGGTTAAAGCTTGTATTGAGGACACCCCCGACGCCGGTAAGCTTTTCGAAGGCCTTGACCAGGGCATAATACTCAGGGTTTCTCCGCTCTTCGAGGATCTGAGGTCGAACAGTCTGGTCCGCCGGGTGCACGGCCGCGACAAGCTCTCGCCTTGCCAATTCTGTAGAATCAAAAGCCATGGTCATAAAGGGACTCTTCAAACCCTTAGGATTCACGATATAGTCTACTTCCCGCTCCGCCAGGATCGTGGGGGTAAAGGGCATCCAAAAATCCCGGAACTTGATGGCATCATTGATTTTCCGCACCGTCTCATACCGGCGGGGGTCGGCGAGGATGGAGCGGTTCCCCAGTGCCCGCAGTCCGAATTCCATGCGCCCGCAGCTTCTGGCTATGATTTTACCCTCCGCCAGCCATTTCGCCACATCTGTCGGGTCCACATCCTTCGCGATCTTGTAACGGTCAAAAGCCTTCTCCTCCTCCAGAACATCCTCGATTTCCGCGTCGCTGAAGGCGGGTCCCAAATAGATGTTGTCCATCTCCCTTATGCGATCCACCGAGGTGCCGTTTTTCATACAAGCTTCCCACATAGCCAGATAGCAGGCCCCCAGGGGCAGGGAGGCGTCGCCCGCCAC
Organism: uncultured Nitrospirota bacterium; assembly: GCA_964481895.1. Lineage (GTDB taxonomy): Bacteria > Nitrospirota > Nitrospiria > JACRHA01 > JACRHA01 > JACRHA01. Next base: position 36,095 of record CAYZUL010000019.1, read on the forward strand.
GGGGCAGACATAAAGATCAACCACCTCTGCGAGGGCAGCCATGCTCTTACATGCCTTGATATTCTGGGCCACGCCGCCTGAAAAGCAGATCCGCGCCAGTCCGGTGTCGGCTACACAATTTTTTACCCACCGGCAGAGGATCTCCTCAACATATTTCTGAATCGCCCCGGCTATGCCATCAAAACGGTGCCCCTCTAAGGCGTCCCGAAAATGAAAATAGAGGTCTTTCGGTCGCTGGTTAAAGACAATGTTCAACCCGTCCACTTTCAAAATCCGTTCAAAGACTTTGTAACTTTTCTCCAACTCCTTGACATTGGCATAAGGGGCCAGGCCCATGAGTTTGTATTCATGCTGGGCGGGCTTCATGCCAAGAAGCAGGGTCATATACTGGTAAATATGACCCAAATGGTTTTCTCCGGTCCGGGCGATCTCCTTTCTTCCCCTTTCATTGAAGAGAGATACGGTGCCGTTGGAGTAATCTCCGATCCCTTCCGAGGTGAGAGCCAAAACGTCCCCCCGGAAGGGGCTGGCGAAGTAGGAATAGAACGTATGGCAGTCCTCGTGGGTGACCGTCCGCACCCGGTCCACGGAAACGCCCAGTTTCTGGCTGATTGTTTTTTTCCGAATCTCGGCCATTTCCTGCATCTCTTCCGGGGCCATGTAGCCCTTCAGGAGATGATCCATGGGATAGGTTGTATCGTAGCGGAAATCGGGACGGTCCTTATAGAGGTCATAATACGAGACGTAGCGATTTTCAAACAGCTTCGGTTTCCAGAAAAGATGCTGTTCTCTGACCCAGTCATCGACGCTGAAATTGGCGTTCCGCTTGATCTTCGTCAGGACGGGATTCCAGTTATGGGAGGCCAAAACTACCTCATCGATCTGTTCCGACTTTATCCCCGCAAACTTCATCAGATACTGAATCGACTGTTCGGGATAGCCGTAATCCCCTTTAAAACCGGTAAATCGTTCTTCCTGAACGGCGCCAATCAGGACACCGTCGATCATCAGGGAAGCCGAAGCGTCGTGGGCTTCCTGCATCGCTAAAATAATCAAGAGTTACTTTCCTCCTTGTGGAGTTCGTAAAACATCTTTACATTTATGAAGTTAAACATGAATTTGCTTATGCTGTTGGACATGGGATAGATGGACATCATCTTTTCTACCCTGTCTTTCCTCAGATCCGTATAGACCGGACCGTCATCGAGGAGATACTCCCGCACTTCTTTTTTGGCAAAATCGACAAGGGAGTTGATAGAAGCATTGAAACCGACTTTACGCCGATCCGTCCGAATCCGATCGTTGAGAATCCCCCGCATTGCCTCCCTGAGAACATACTTGCCATAGCCGTCATGAATTAGATGTCTGACGGGGATGGAATAGGCAAAGGCAAAGAGCCGTGAATCGAGGAAAGGGCTGCGATTCTCTATGGAATAATACATGGAATTCAGATCGTCTTCATGGAGAATCACCGGGATGGACTCATGAAATAGCTCATTGAGCATCCGGTTCCTGAGGAGAGATTCGCAGTAGGATTCCTCAATAAAGTCCTCAGGAAACTCCTCTTTCAGGGTCGCAACGAAGTCGTCGCGGTTCAGATAGATATGCGCCCTGATCCCCGGCTGATCGAAATACATTTTGGGGTTCTGCAAGTAAGGATTCCGGACGATGGGGGCAATATGCCGCTGCCACTCATCCAGGTACGCAGTAAAAGCAGGATCTTGACGCACTTCATAAAGATGAAGATTGAAATGATCGTAATAGCCGGTAAACAGCTCATCGGCAGCGGTTCCGGAAACGGCCACCTTGAAACCGGCCTGAGAAATCGCCTCCGAGAGGAATGCGTGGACATAATAGGAAATCGTGGCCAGCGGAGCGTCATGATAGGCGATGAGGTCCCGTAACCTTTCAAAAAACCCTTCCTCGCCGATTTCGATGATCGCATGGGGACAATCCAGATCCTTGACTGTGGCCATGATGTTGTCGTATTCATTGTAGCGCTCATCCCGATCAACGATGGAAAACGCAGCCACCTGATAACCGAATGTCTTCGCCGCCAAGGAGGCCAGAGATGCCGAATCAACTCCACCGCTCAAACAGAAGGCCAACGGCACGTCAGCTCTTAGCCTTATTTTCATACTTTCGGCCAGCCAGTGGCGGGTCCCCGCCACCGCCTCTTCCAGACTCATCTCTCGAGGTTCAAAGCACGGCTGCCAGTAGCGGGAAGCGCAAGGTTGCAAATCCTTCCCGATAGTCACATTTGTCCCAAAGGGGATCTCCCCGATTTCCTGAAAATAGGTGTCTGATGTTTTGTAAAGGGACTTGTAGCCATTGACAAGATAACGAAAGATATGGGGTTTGTTGATGGTCAGGGACGTCTCAGAGAGGGCGCTGATGAATTTGATCTCAGAAGCGAAAAAAAACCCCTCCGTAGTTTTCATGAAATAGAGAGGCTTCTCAGCGAAACGGTCCCGGGAAAGAAACAATTTGTTTTCTGCGCGGTCATAGATCGCGAAGGCCCACATACCTTCGAAATGATCCACGCATGTTTCCCCATACACCCGATAAGTCTGAAGGAGGACCTCCGTATCCGACGTCGTCTGGAAGACCACCCCCTTATTCTCCAACTCCGCCCGGATTTCCAGATAATTGTAGATTTCCCCGTTGAAGATCACGGTCGTATCCCCAATGGTCAAAGGCTGGTGAGCCCTGGGATCAAGATCGATGATGCTCAGACGGGAATGGAGGAGATAGATACACGTGTCCTGTTCCTGGAATACACGGACAGCCTGGTGATCGGGGCCGCGATTGATCATCCTGCTCATGGTCGCAACGATCCGTCCCTCGTCAATCCTGTCTGTACCAATGTAACCGGCAATGCCGCACATATTTTATTCCACCACCTCAAGATTTTCAGGAAGAATCGCATCTCCCTCGTCGATGGCCGCCCGAGCCCTCCTGCCTATTAGTGAATCCTCATAACCCGGAGCCAATCCGTGACCCAGGCGCACCCAATTCAGATCCTTCCAAGTAATGATGTCTCCCGCCTTTAAATGCCGGCCCGCCACGATGATGCGGCGGACCCTGGCTAAGTTCTCCCGCTCGCAATCCATAACCCGCTTCTCACCGTCTCCCAGAAGGACCTGTGCTTCTTTTATCCTCTCCACCATCTTTTTGAATTCAGAGGGATCAGCAGACAATTGATGATCCCGGTAGGTGGAATAGGTCTTATCGATGGTAAAGTGCTTTTCGATAATCCGCGCTCCGAGGGCGCAGGCCAGTACCGCAGCTTCGATACCGAGGGTATGGTCCGAATAGCCCACTGTCACCCCAAGGGTTTGAAGGGTTCGGATAACCAGGAGATTGGCCTCGTCAGGCGGCGTGGGATAACTGACGACGCAGTGCAGGACGGCCAAGGACGCCGGGGGGATGGCGTAATTATTCCAGGTATTGTGGAGAAAAGCGACTACACCCTTGACTTCCTCTAAACCCGCCATTCCTGTCGAGAGAAGGATCGGTTTGCCGGTCCCGGCGATCGCAGCTAAAAGAGGGTAAAAGTTATTATCCCCTGAGGCAACCTTGAATGCCGGTACAAGGTTATTCAGAAAAGCCACACTTTCCAGAGCGAAGGGGGTACACAGAAAAAGCACCCCTTCCCGATCGGCTATACTCTTGAGTTTTTCCATCTGTTCCTGGCTCAATTGAAACCGGTGGAGCTGAACAATCCTATCCATGTCTCTGGAAGACGCCAGTTTCTCCGGAATGATGCTCTGAAACTTGACAGCATCCGCGCCCGCCTCCGCCGCTCTGCCGATGAGTTCCTCGGCAAGGGTATAACTCCCCTCATGGTTATTCCCAATCTCCGCAATGACCAGAACCTCCCGGTCCGTATCAACATGGCCAATAATCATGATGTCCTTTCGCCTGAATCTTTCCCATGAAAATGAAACACGTAACTTGACGCCGCCACCTGAAAACCGAGTTTTTCATAGAATCTCAGTGAGGGAGCGTTAGCGATTTGAGTACCCACCCGGATCGTCTCAAAATCCCCGCATTGCGATTCTGCATAATCGATTAACATGCCGCCAATTCCAGCGTGGCGATAATTCTCGTGGACGCCGATAAGGTCAATAATCAATGTACGTTCCTGGCGGAGAACTTGCAAGAAACCGGCGATAAATCCATCCTTGAGAGCAAGGACCATGTAATCGCCCCGTTTCCCCCGAAAATAATTGCCTGCCCACTGAGCCTTGACCGTGTCCGCCTTTTCCCGAGAAATAGCGGGATCGAGGTGAAAGCGGCTGTAGCGAAAACAGTTGCCGGCCAAAGTCGTTGTACCTTCTTCATCTCCTGGTTTCGCAAACCGGATCTCCCAGCCCCCGCCCACCGTTATTTCCCTTATAGCCATTTTTTTCTCCATTTCTCGGACACGGATAGGCTTGGCAAACGTCACATTCGTATCGATCAAATGAAAGTCCAGATCTTCCAGCAGATGCACCCAGGATAATTGGGTTGTGGGAGCCTTGCTGTACATAAATACCCGCCCCTGTTGCCGCTTAACGAAGGCCTCACGGAAGGAACGGTTGTCCGTAAGCTCCCTGACAAATGACTCGGCAAGTTCCACCCGCCAGGTCTCTTTTTCCAGAATGCCGGAAAGCCACGGGTCTTGGATGAGGGGAAATTGCATTTTTATCATCCCTTATAGAAACGACCGGTACCAGTCGATATAATTGGCAAGGCCTGCTTCGATGGGATAGGTGGGCTCGTACCCGATAAGGCGGCGTGCCTTCTCCACGGATAGGGTACCCCGCTCAGGCATGAGCTTGTCTTTCGGTAAATACTGTACCCGGATATTGGGAAAATGCTGGGCTACCACAGCCGCCAGCTCCCCAATGGACCGGGACTGGCCGTGGGTCAGATTAAAGATCTGATTCCGCGATTCCTCATGCTCGATGACCTTGATTATCCCCTGGACCAAATCCCCGATATAGGTGAAATCGAGGCGATCAGAACCATCCCCCTTTACGGTGATATCCAATCCCTTCATGGCGTTTTCTATAAAGATCTGGGCTACTCTGCGGCTGACGCACCGTTCGCCGTACAAAGCGGACGGCCGAACAATGGTATAAGGCAGGTCAAACACCTGGTTATAGGCGATCACGAGCTTTTCTCCACCAAATTTCAATGCCCCGTATATACCAATGGGTTCACAGGGCGTCTCCTCGGTAACTGTTTCCTGTGAGAAGTCCCCGTAAACCATACTGGAAGAAAAGTAAATGAACCGCTCAACATTGCTCCCCTCACCCCGGGACCAGTCTAAGGCATTTTCCAGGGTTCGTAAGCTGTGATCGAAGGTGCTATAGGGATCCTTGTTAGAGCGGTCGGCATGAGAAACTGCGGCAAGAAGGATAATAACCTGAGGCTGGATCTTGTTCAGGGTCATAGACATTCGAAAATAATCCCGGGCGTCTTCGACATAAACGGGGATTTTTTGCTGATCCAGGAGGCGCAAACGATGATTGATCATCCGGATGTAGAGTTCACGGTTCGGAATGTCGTTGTGGGTAGCCGAAAAATGCAAAAAGTTGTTAACAAAAAGACTGTCCAAAACATGAATGTCGTGTCCCTTTTCGTTGAGGGCCAGGGCCAGATGGTGGCCGATAAATCCGGCCCCGCCGATGAGGGCTATTCTTTTAGAAATCGTCTTAACCATGATTAATGAACCTCGCTGATGGCTGCTTTGAGGCAGTTCGTAATATAAACCATATCCTCCGATCCCAGATGGGGACCGACGGGCAGGGCAATGGAACTTTTGCTGATCCAGGTGGCAACGGGAAAACTTTCTTCTTTATGGCCATACTTTTCCCGGTAATAACTAAGATGGGGGACGGGCTGGGGGTAGTATATGCTTGTGCCAACGCCTTGGGAATTAAGATATTTTACAATTTCAAAACGCTTTGCTACCAACAGCGTCTTCAGAAGGACGGACTGGCAATAATAACTGCTTTCATAATCTCCTTCGCTGGAAGTAAATAAGTCGATTTCATCGATTTCCCGGAGCCCTTCTCGCAAAACCGTATAATTCTCCCGCCGCTTCTCCAGAAACCCCGGTATCCGCTTAAGTTGTTCCAATCCGAGGGCCGCCTCCAATTCATTCATCCGATAATTATAGCCTAACATGGTGACATCATAAATGCCAGGGACCTGTCGCTCAGTCACGGTGCGATCAACGCCAAAAGCCTTCTTCCGGGCAATATCGCCGGCAATCTGTGCACTCTTAGTGATTAACATCCCCCCTTCTGCCGTGGTCATGTGCTTAACGGGGTAAAAGGAAAAACAACCCACGTCGCCATGCAATCCCGCATGAATTCCCCGGTAGTATGTTCCAATGGCGAGGGCGCAATCCTCAACGACAAATAAATTGTATTTCTTGGCGATTGCTCCTATCCTTTCCATATTCACAGGCAGACCAAGGTAATGAACAAGGGAAAGGGCTTTCGTGCGCGTGGTAATCTTGTCTTCGATCTGCTCAATGTCAATATTGCCTGTTTGGCCTTCGGCGTCAACAAAAACCGGCGTGGCACCCGAGAATTCCACGGCGTGAGCCGTCGCCGTGTGGGTCTGGGCAGGCACGATGACCTCGTCGCCCTTGCCCAAACCAAGATAGAAATAGGCCAAATGGAGGGCCGCCGTGCAGGAAGAAACGGAGACTGCGCAAGGCGCCCCGGTAAAGGCGGCGTAAGCGTCTTCAAACTTTTTAGCTAAAGGTCCATGAACAAGGGTAGTCCCTTTCAAGACATCGAGAACGGCATTTCGCTCCTCCTCTCCGATGACGGGATAACCAAAGGGTATTTTTCTCATTTGTCCTCCCATAGGTTTTTTACTGTAATCATTTCATTTCTTTGTACTGCCTTCTCAATAGCAAAACAGACAGACATGGCGGCAAAGATTTCTTGGGCCGTGACCTCTGGCTGGCCGTTATCGAGAATCGCATCAATAAAGCTCAACAGGAAGTCTCCCTTGTGAACCCCTGGATAGGCAGCATCCATCACCTCCGGTTCAACCTTTGGATCCCGGGAACGATATAGTTCTCCTGCTTTTCGACCATTGATAAACGTTGCCCTTGTTCCATACACGGCCAGCGGGTGAAAATGGGGAAACACACAACCGAAGTTCGCGGTCATCTTACCAACGGCACCGTTCTTGAATTTCAGGAGCGCCGTCACAAGATCGTTAAAGCGAAAAGATGTATCATTTGTGCAGATTCGATTGCCACAGGCACTGACTTCTAATACTTCGTCTCGGGTCAGCCACAGCAATAGATCAATCAGATGCACACCGCCGCCATAAACGACGGAATAGAAATCTATCTTCCCTCTCCAGCCCTCCGTAATCTTTTCAATCCGCCCGTAATTGTAATCCCCTTCGATATAGTAAATATCACCCATACTCCCCGTCTCAATCATCCTTTTTAATGTCTGGAAACGGGGCGACCTCCGAAGAATCAGGTTGGATGTTAATTTCAAATGGGGCTTTTGTCGCAGTCGATCCCGGATCTCAATGGCCTCTGCTTCGTAAAGACACAAGGGCTTCTCGACAAAGACATGCTTATTGTGGTCAAGGGCCTTGCAGACCTGAGCGCCATGATCGTTATCGTAAGAGGCAATGGAAATGACATTGATGCAGGGATCTTCCAGGATCTCGGTCGCCGCTGTTGTCCGATAAATATCCGGATAGCGGCCCCCCACACTTTCCATCTTTTCCTGGGAAAGGTCGCAAAGGGCCACGACCTCACAACGGGGATGACGGCGGTAGCCTTCGATATGTTGTTCACCGACCCCAAGACCGATGATTCCCACCTTAAGCATTTTTGTTGATAGCCTTTTCCTTTTGAAAGACCTGTGCATGCAGGGCCAGCAGAGCTTTCAAGTCGTATTCCCAGTGGGGCTTATCCATGAGGTGCATCATTCTTTCCACGACAAGGAAATCTTCCGGTGTATCGATGGACAATTGCACAGAATCCAAATCCTTGCCCGATTCCATATTGAAGATGTTGAAACGTTCCTTGTGCCGGTAAAAATACGGCGTCACATGCTCCCGATCATATTCATCAGCAAATAGTGGATAATGAGCACAATAAAAATCACTTTTTATAACCTCAACTGACTGCCCTTTCGGAAAGGTCCTTTCCTGAACATTTGTGACCATATCATATGAACACTGAAAAAAGATTTCGACGGCTCTTGTTATAAGGTGTTGATCCAATAGAGGACTGTCTCCACTCACCCGGACGAATGCGTCAAGGGGAAATATATCGAGGAGATCTCGGAATCGTTTCGCTACGTTATTCAATGATCCCACAAAATAGGGGATTTTTTTCATCGAACAAAAATCAACAATAGTTTCATCTCTCTTTTCATTCGATGTTGCAACCACAATCACATCCAGAACAGGACTTTTTCCCAATCGCTCTATAAGATAAAGTAAGAGCGGCTTCCCGTTGATTTCCTTGAGCACTTTACCGGGAAATCTTTGCGATCCCATTCTTGCTTGTATAACAGCACCAACTTTCATGGCTACTCTATTAGATTGTTCTTGAAAAGACGAACGAACTTTCTGAATATTTCAATCAACTGTCCTCTGATGCGTCGCTGCTGGGCAGCTAAATCAATAAAATCCATCAATTCACCTCTTATCTCGCGCGGGTAGTCTTTACCGTCAAGAGTTAAAATGTACTACGAGAAGCATCGACTGCCATCCAGAGCGCAAAAACGGTCACCAGACCTTCGGCTGAAACTTCTCGTCGTTCAGGATCTCGCCCGTCTGGCCGATGACGAAAGACCCCAGCCGATAGGCAAACCGGTCCACCGGGCTGCAAGAGGCGGGTTATTTCTTTGCTTCAGCGTATATTCTGGCTGCCACCCTGTCAACCTTCGAATTTTTCGGTCTTGGATGAGGCCACCCAGCGGGTTCGTAGCCCCGGTGGGGGCCGTAAACCTCTGCCGTATCACGATCCGACATTGTTGACAACCCTGATTTCAACGGTGAGCGTTCAACCCGCCAACGTTCAGCGTTGATTGATACCACGCGATCGTCCGCCGCAACCCCTCCTCAAAAGGCATCCTTGCCTTGAACCCGAACAACCGCTCCGCTTTGCTCGTATCCAGGCAACGCCGGGGCTGGCCGTTGGGTTGGCTGGTGTCCCATACGATCTCTCCCTTGAACCCGGTCAGCCGCGCGATCAGGTGCACCAGATCCTCGATGCGGATCTCCATCCCCGAGCCCAGGTTCACTGGCTCGCTCTGGTTATAATGCTCCACCGCCAGCAGGATGCCCTCGGCAGCATCTTCCACATAGAGGAACTCCCGCGTTGGCTCGCCCGTGCCCCAGACGGTTGTCGATGGCCTTCCGGGTCCAGGGGGCCTGTCTGGTGCGCCCGTGGCCTCAAGACATTTGCGAATGAGGGCGGGGATGACGTGGGAGGTCTCCAGGTCGAAGTTGTCCCGCGGGCCATAGCGGTTCACGGGGAAGAGGACGATGGCGTTGAAGCCGTACTGCCGGCGGTAGGCCTGGGATTGGACCAGGAGCATCTTCTTCGCCAGGCCGTAGGGGGCGTTGGTCTCTTCGGGATAGCCGTTCCAAAGCTCCTCTTCCCGGAACGGGACGGGGGTGAGCTTGGGGTAGGCGCAGATGGTGCCCAGGGCCACGAACTTCTCCACGCCGAACTGCCAGGCCTCGTGCAGCAGCTGGACGCCCATAATCAGGTTGTCGTAGAAGAACTCGGCGGGGTGGCTCGACCTCGGTGGGGCGAAAATACCGGGGATCGACCTCCATGTACTCCTCCCAACCCAGGTTGGCATACGAAAAGGCATCTTCCGCGAATTCCTTCACCGAATGCGTTTCCCCGGTGCCGATGACATAATCGCCGGGTCGATCCTGCTGAAGGATCCGCCACATGGCCTCGACATACTCCGGCGCATAGCCCCAATCGCGCCTGGCCTCCAGATTGCCCAGGTAGAGCTTCTTCTGTTGCCCCGCAAGGATGTGCGCAAGTTTAAAAGATTTCGTCTTCGATGTCAATAGTCAAGGCGAAGGCCAGGCCGGTGCCCCGGCCCGGGCATGCCGTGGATCAAGCTATGGCCCAGGCTTCCAGTGCCTCCTCCCACAGGGAGCTCCGTCCATCCTGCAACACCGCCACCCTGTGCAGGCGGGCCTCGGCCTCGGCCCCAGGCGTCGCCTGTTCGCCGGCCACCACAGGAATGGCCCGGTAGCCGGCC